>JAYGDG010000148.1:0-2578 GCA_046583015.1 Pirellulaceae bacterium
TATTCCTCGTTGTCCGGGTCAAAGTCTTTCTCTTGGAGTCCGACGTTCAATTTTAAGTCCCGGTAGATATATTCTTCCATCAAGGGAGGCGACTCCCCTTTCTTTGCTGGCCAGTCGTAAGCGGAATAGCGCAGCGGTACAAGGCGTTCTTCGTCGACATAGATTTCGGCGATATGAAAGTCAAAGTGGTCTTCTTTGACAGGATGCTTGACCCGAATCCGTGTACAACGCACCCCGTCGACCTCGGCATCCTTGTCGATCTCCACTTCGCAGTCCCCGTGCTGCCGATCGCGTTCACCTTTTTGAATCAACTTGGCAACCATCTTCTCGATGCCAATTTCCGTGATTGGATAACGACTGCCGATCATGGCCAGCAAACTGGTAGGCTTTAGCTTGACCCGAAAGAAGTTCTTGAAGCCGGGTTCGTGGGCAATCATCTTGCCATCGTGATGGCACTCGACCCAGATTACTTCCCGTCCATTGAGTTTTCGCGGTTGCACAAACTTCAGGTAAACACTAAACGGTGTTACCCTTTCCTCACCCCGCATCCTGCGGTTGCGAATTCGCACCTGCATGGATTGAGTTGGTCCCAGCTTTCCCAGTACCAGTTCGCGGCTGACGATTGTGGCCGTGTAGTCGGTGACGCTAGTCTGAATCCGCTCCAAGGCTCGATAAGCGATTTCTAAGGCGGGGTCCAGCGGATGAGACGGTTTTTCCGGATCGCGTTCAGGTTTTTTTACCTTCATGTCGCTGTCCGTGGAATTCTCGAGTTCGGCCTGCTTGACTCGTTCCTTAGCTTCCTTGAGTTGGCGGGCAGTCCGCACTCCCACAATCGCTACCACGACCAGTAACCCGAGTAGCAGAATCCGTCGCCAGCGAGGCCGGGGCGGGCTGGCCGGAGCACTAGCGGTGTCAATTGTTTGTTTTGGTTCGGAGCTGGTTGTTTGCATGGGAATCGGCTGACCGTTGGGAAGCGTTGGCTAGAGTCCTCCCTATTTTTGGCCTGTGAGCCACAGGATCAAGGGATGGGGCAAAGAAATATTGTCACTGATTGTTGCGAGGTCGCTGGCTATGGTATTCTCGGGCAGCAGGAAGACCCGCGTTGGCGGGCAGAAAGTTAACAAGCGTAGACGTTTTGTCCCGTTTGTCTGGGAAGAATGAAACGAGGGGGAAGGTTAGAAAAAGATGACAGCAGATAGCAATAAAGTTCGTTGGGGAGTCATCAGTACGGCATTAATTGGGACTGAGAAAGTGATTCCCGGTATGCAGGCTGCCAGTTGTTGTGACATCCGGGCGATTGCTTCCCGAGAATTGGGCAAGGCGGAGCAGGCTGCCACTGCCCTGGGAATTCCTCAGGCATATGGATCCTACGAAGAGTTACTGGCCGATCCGGACATTGAAGCGGTCTACAATCCGCTACCCAATCATCTCCACGTACCGGTTTCGATCCAGGCGCTGGAGGCAGGCAAGCATGTTTTGTGTGAGAAGCCGATCGGATTGACGGCGGCTGAAGGCCAGCAACTGGTCGATGCAGCTGCGCAATATCCGGAGTTGAAAGTCATGGAAGCGTTCATGTACCGGCACCACCCGCAATGGCAAAAGGCCCGCCAGCTGGTGCGCGAAGGCCAGATCGGAACACTCAAGACGATTCAGTCACTCTTTTCCTATCACAATGTTGATCCGGGAAATATTCGTAACATGGCCGATATTGGTGGTGGCGGGTTGATGGATATTGGCTGTTACCCGATATCATTGTCGCGATTTATTTTTGACGCCGAACCGAATCGGGTTATGGGTATCGTGGAACGGGATCCCAATTTCAAGACAGACCGGACTGCTTCAGCCGTGTTGGATTTTGGCAACGGGACCTCGTCGTTCACCTGTTCCACTCAACTGGCTCGTTATCAACGGGTCCATATCGTGGGGGACCAGGGTCGTGTGGAGATTGAGATTCCCTTCAACGCTCCGAACGATTCTCCCTGCAAATTGTGGCACCAGGTTGAGAGTGGAGAGATTAACGAGATCGAGTTCGAGGTTTGTGACCAGTACGGCATCCAAGGGGACCTGTTTTCCCAGGCCATTCGTAACGACAGTCCGGTACCGACACCGATCAGTGATGCTGTGGGCAACATGAAAGTGATCGAGGCGATTGTTCGCAGTGCTGATAGCGGTCAGTGGGAAACGCCCTAGGCGGGAAACAGGGCCAGGCTGGCGGTAAACCCGTGCACGAAGTTCTCTTTACCGACCGGGCCGATTTCTCCGGCGGCAAAGAAACCAGCCAGCGGAATCGGTCCCAGTGCCTGGTTGACGGCTGAGGCATCGTGATGCGGCTCGGAGAAAAGTTGTGTTCCCCGTCCATTACAGCTAAATAGCAGCCCGCCCCCGGCAGTGAAATTCTCGTCACCCTGCAGCTTTTGCAGTAACTGGTTCAATTCCGCATCCGCGGTATGCTGGTCGCGAATCTGAAACTGAATGGTTTGTCCCGGTCGCAAGAAGTCTGCCACCGCAATTG
Organism: Pirellulaceae bacterium; assembly: GCA_046583015.1. Classification (GTDB taxonomy): domain Bacteria; phylum Planctomycetota; class Planctomycetia; order Pirellulales; family Pirellulaceae; genus JAZADA01. The sequence goes on from JAYGDG010000148.1 coordinate 2,513, forward strand.
ACCCTTTATCTGGATCGATTCCAAGCACGTTGCGGACCAGGAAATCTCCCTGTTCAAACTGGTCCT
>JAYGDG010000175.1:0-5994 GCA_046583015.1 Pirellulaceae bacterium
TAATGGGCTTCTAGCCGTTCGGTACTGATTCCGGCTTTTCGATCGATATCCAAGCCGGCTTGCCGAGCACGGATCTTGGCAGCCACAATGATTTTCGGATTGACCTGGCGAAAACCCATCGCCACAAGACTCATGAGCTTGATATCCGCTTTTGACATGAAAGCCTGGAACCAGATCTTGCCATAAACTCCAAACATCCAGAGCCCTGCCGCGACGATAATTAGAACAATGCCTGCGAGGACAAACCCCAATTCCTTCATCGGAAACCCCTCGTTCTGAGCTAATAAAGCAACTTGCAAGTAGAGCGCATTTCCCATTGTCTAGTTCTCCTGTCAAGTTCTGTCCGACTGTCGCGAGACAGCAACCATCAATGACACCACAAGGCTTCTGAACACCAAAGATCATAACGGATGTTCAAGACAGAAAACAGTTACCTGGAATAGGTTTTTTAGGCGGCCCAAGCCCGGCTCAATTCAGTTCGGTACATCGCTTGGACCGCTGAATTCAACCGGACCGAGACGTTCAGCCGGATCGATCAGAGGACCCGCAATTTCAGCGGCTAACTTCTGGCCGGTGAGAGCCGGCGAAGTCAATTCCGCGGCTGCCGACCCAGCGGCTGCAGTTTGCTGAAACATGTGCAAAGTCTGGGTGGGAAAAGCAAAGGAAACCCCCAAACCTTCAGCCAGTCGGAGAATATTCAGGAACAACTGCTCACGCTCACGTAACTCCATCGACCAGTCCGGGCACTCCAGGAAACAGTACAACAGGATATCCAGGCTGCTATCGCTGAAATTATTGAAATAGACATGGTAGTAGTCTTTCCGCGTAAACGGATGTCGGCGTAGCAACTCGCGAATTCCCTCACAAAATGCTTCGATTTGTGCAGGAGTCGTGTCGTACTCAACTCCCAGTGTTACCCGTAGCCGGCGATATTGGCGCTTGCCCATATTGTCGACAACGGCCGTCGTTAAGCGACTGTTGGGTAAAGTGATCAGTGAATTGTAGAAAGTGCGCACGCGCGTACTGCGAATACCTACCGTCTCCACCGTCCCCTCAACTCCGTCAGTCACAATCCAGTCGCCAATCTCAAACGGTCGGTCCGTTAACACCGTCAGCGAACCAAAGAAATTACCCAGGGCATCTTGCGATGCAAATGCAATGGCCGCACCGCCTATACCAATACCACCAATCAGGGCAGTCCAATCCAAGTCAAACATGTCCGCAAACAGGATGACACCCACGCATATTGATAGCGCCTTGAGCGATTTTGAAACCAGGGGAATCAACAGATCATCAAATTTCGTAGTTGTCTTTTCGGCGCGCTTGGCCATGTAATTGGACAGGATATCGATCAACCGAAACGTTGTCCAAACCGCCACAAAGACCGCAAAGAACTTCAAGGCAACCAACAGTATTAAGACCATTTGGGTGGGAATACCAATTAAACGTGTACCCCAATACCAGGTCAGCACTTGAGTCAACAGTCCCAGCGGTTTCCAGGGATTCTGCTGGGAACCACCCTCCGCGTCAGAACGGACGTGACGATACCAGGCACGCGTTAACCACTTCAACGAGAAACGCGTAATCATATCCGCCACGAAGCCGGCAACGATGACGACGATCAGACAGTACCACTGGTAGTCCTTGATCAGGAAATGGACCCCTTGCATGGCCTGGGGAAAGACATGCTCCTCAAGCCACTCGGTCGCGTCAGGAGTTATCTCCGGCTCAGCTTCGTCAGCGGTCTGCTCATTAACCGAACCGCTCTGTTCAGCGGACACCGCGGTAACCGACTCCGAATTCTCCTCCACGTCATTCTGAGCGTGGAGCACCCCAGTTCCAAAAACCAGGCTACCCAGCAAAGCTGAGGCAATCAGTAATCGCCAGCCAGACGAACCGTTCAACCGAAAAGCACCCCGCAACCATGAAAACATCCCGCTCATCGCTATTTTCCTTCCCTGGAACTTCCCGAATAATAATGACTGTTACTGCCAATTGCTGCTGAAGTCTGCCAAAAACAGCCAAATTGGGGAAGATCGTCTTGTGACCGCCCGATTCAATTAGTAGGCTAGCAACTTGACGGATATGAGCACCTTCAGCCCTGGGCTAAGAGCCAACCCATGTTGAAAATCCAAGGCCGACAGCCAAACGTTTGTCAGAAAATGAGTCGTCGTCAGCTCTTAGAAGCTGGCGGCGCCGGTCTCTTAGGCCTCAACCTGCCAAAACTGCTGGCAGCAGAAGAAGCGGGCTTGGCACACAAGCCACGTGCTAAATCGGTCATTTTTCTATTCTTGTTCGGAGGCCCCAGTCAACTGGAGAGCTTCGACATGAAACCGACCGCACCGACGAAAATTCGCGGTCCCTTCCAGCCTACCCCGGCCCGTAACCCGGACTTGAAGATTTGCCAGCACCTCTCTCGACTGGCAAGCATTTCCGACAAATACGCCGTCATCAAGACGATGAGCCACAGCTACAACGACCATAGTGGCGCTGGACACTACGTTCAAACAGGACGTCGCTGGACCGTTCCAATCGGCGGAGGCTTTAACGTAACACCCAATGACTGGCCCGCCATGGGATCCGTTGTCAAATACTACGAACAAGACAGCCGCAACCAGTGGAACTCTGAACTGCCCAGTTACGTCGTCGTCCCCAACTTTCTGGGACGCCTGCAAGACTACAAAGTTCAATTGCGACGACCCGGAGAAACCGCGGGCTGGTTGGGACGCAGCTACGATCCACTCAACACCGTCATCAACAAACGCGGCAAAGATGACAACCCCTATTTCCGCGACTGCACCGATGAAGAACTTGACTTTGCCCTTACCGGCCTGCAACCAAGACCTGAAATATCGCTCGATCGCATCAAGGGACGCTCCTCGCTGCTGACCCAGTTTAACGAGCAGCGAAAAATGGCAGAGAGTGCCCGCAAGATCGATACGTTAGACCAGTTCCGGCAACGAGCGCTAGATCTGGTGACCTCAGATAAAACCCGCCTGGCACTTGATTTACAGCAAGAGTCAAAACAGCTGCGAGATCAATACGGACGCCATCTGTTTGGACAGTCTACCTTGATGGCCAGACGCCTGGTCGAAGCAGGTGTTCGGTTTGTAACCGTCCACTACGACGCCGTTGATGGCTACAGTTGGGATTCACATCGCAGCAGCAACTACCTCGAAAAACACCTCTTGCCAACACTCGACCAGGCACTCTCCGCACTCCTCGATGATCTCGATCAGCGAGGTCTGCTCGATGAAACACTTGTCGTTGCCATGGGCGAAATGGGGCGGACCCCGAAGGCCAACGACAAGTGGGGCAGGGGACATTGGAGTACACTCTTTCCCGCCGTCCTGGCCGGGGCAGGCATTCAAGGGGGACTCATCTACGGAGAAACCGATCGCGATGCCGCCTATGCCACCACGCGACCCACCAGCCCCGAAGACTTGGCGGCCACCATTTACGATGCACTCGGGATCGACTACCAAGGGCACATCCTTGACCGACAAGGTAGGCCCCACTCCTTGGTTGATGGCGGCCAGCCCATCTACGATCTGTTCAGCTAGCAGCCCGTCTCTCCGACCGTTCCTGCCGACTCGGCAACCGGTCTCTTAGTGGTAACACAATAGGTAATTTGAGGTCCCTTTTCGAATTCTGTAAGCCACGGTTTTTTTATCGGTTATACAGATTATTCTGAATATTCCGGCTCTGACCGCCGATGTGACGTCCTAGAGGTATCGGTCATTGCGCCATCAGTTCAGACCGGACACTGGGACCGATTTAAACCAGCTACTCTACTACTGCACTAGGGAAAGTTGTTCCATGAATAACAGACGTTTCACCTGGCTACCGCTAATGCTCGGACTGCTCGTTAGCAGCCACCCATTGGCAGCCCAATTCCCGACAAACCCAAATCCAGCTGGTAATCTCGCCCCGAACAGTACGATTCCCGTTGAACAACCAGCCGGAACGTTCTTTTACTCCGACCTCCCCCCTGCAAACACCACCCAAGTTCCACAGTCAGCACAGCAACCAGTGCCTCCTATGCCCGCCGGTACCCTGTTCTACTCGGACCTTCAATCACCCACCAACTTTGCTAACTCGCCAACCCAGCTTCAGGCTCCCCGACAGCTGCCCCTGGCACCCCAACCTGCTAAAGTCGGTGCCGTTGTTGGCCTGCAACAACCATTCACCCCAACGAAACTCGCTCCCTACCCGGCCAACTTAACACCTGTACTCCCCCCACGATTCGACACGATCGGACCGCGCCGACCAGTTACCAGTCAGAGCCCTTACAGACTCGAACACCCGGCAATCCTCACCACCACAAGCCGCCTGTTTAACCAGGAAGATATCGCATCACCCAGTGATCAATCACTCACTCCTGCACAAAAGGGTTGTAGTAAGTGGTGCCGGACTTGGAACATCTGGGGTGAGTTTCTCTATCTGCGGTCGCGAGACTCGGAGGTGACTTACGGAGTCGAAACCAATACCGCGGTTGCCCCACCAACTCCCCCGGTGCAAGTCGGCCGTGTGGGAATGATTGACCAAACCCATGATCTCGGCTTCCGCTTTGGTGTCACTTATGGACTTGATGAGAGCAGCAGTTTGACAGCCAGTTGGGCTATGCTCGAATCCCATCGTACCGACCGGATCGATCGCACCAGTCTCTCTAACGTAATCGAATCGATGGTCCTGCATCCAACTACCGTGGCTGCTAGTTCCAGTGGAACATTTGCCACCGGGATTCACGATATCGATTTTGATCTCGTCGATCTGGAATATCGTGGTCGGTTATCTTCTTCTGAAGTGACCGAAGCCAATTACGTGATTGGACTCCGCTACGTCAATCTCCAACAAGAGTTTCAGCATAACACGGATATCATCGGTAGCCAGTCAGTCGACACCGACATCGACTTCCATGGCCTTGGTGTCCGACTCGGTCTTGAAGGAGAACGATTCCGGCATAAGAGCCGCTGCTTCTTCTACGGAAAAACCTATGTCAATTTCATCCCGGGTGAATTCAACGCCAAGTTCGACCAGGGACAAGCATTCGATGCATCGGTCGTCGATACCCTCTGGGAAGCTGGCCGCATCGTCTCCATCTGGGACCTGGAACTGGGACTGGGCCACGTCTGCAAATCAGAACGCTGGAGCATGTCTGTCGGGTACTCGTTCAGCGCCTGGACCAACGTGGTCAAAACGGATGAATTTATCAACGCCGTCCAAACCAATAACTTCCTCGATCTGGGCGAAACCATGACCTACGACGGATTGGTCGCACGCCTCGAAGGACGCTTCTAGATCCCCATCACAAGTCAACGATCCGGGTGACCTAACCAACCACTGGTAAACTCCCGACATCGAGCCGAGTCACCAATCGCGTGACTCGGCTCTTTTGCTGCGCGCTCAACAACTTCCCCTAACAGCGCAACTTCTTTCCTACTAGCATCTTCTGTAGATCAGTTCCTCGCTCGCCAGCGGCCACACCAGCCAGAGATCCAAGCTCCCGAGAGAGCAATCCCTAGACTTGTCTAAAACCCCTTTCTTAGCACCTTTACATAGTTGACCACCCTTTTTACATAAGTTACCATGACGTCGCAATTTACCTATATTTTTTATGCCTTAAATTTTATGTAGACCTTAGACCTTATCAATAGTCCTTGGATTATCACGTCGCCAACGGTGCGCCGGAGTGCTCGTTGCGCGCCGCCTCATCACGTTTGAGCTTGGAGAAACTGGATATCATGTCTTTCTTCCGCCGTTTACGCTCTCGTAAATCTGCCCGCAAACATAAGCAACGAAATCGCCAACAGCGACGTCTTGAGTTTGTTAATAACATCGCGCGCACGCTCCATCACGAGCCGCTCGAAGAACGCCGCCTGCTGGCAGTCGATCTCTCGCTGACAGGTTCGCCACTCGCTGAAGATGGGGGAGTCGCTACTTTTACGGCAACCACCGACCTGGCAGCTAACCACGGCGGGATCACCGTCGACC
>JAYGDG010000199.1:0-3099 GCA_046583015.1 Pirellulaceae bacterium
ATAAAATACGGTCATGTGATCATTCCTATCAGGAAATTTCCCCGGGGCAGCTGTCAGTTACGCGGCAAACTTGCCCGTCATCATACTGACCTGTGGGGGTTTAAGAAAGCGCCCGTTCAGCCTCGAAAAACTCCCCTTCGGCCGGGCAGTCTGCAATAGCCACCTGCTGAAAAACTCATTGGCGCAAGCGTTTGTTCGCTTCCTCAATCTCGTGCAACAGTTTTTCGAAGCCCTTGCGAGAACGAAACGCCAACAGACACGGATCCTTTTCAAGGCGCTCAATATACTCCTGGGTCTTAAAAAACCCCTGGGCAAAAGCCTGCGTCAAGCAGTATTCAATCTGTTGTTGATGTGCTTGCCCCTGCCGCTCTTTCTCCTCCACGCTATACTGGGCACTTCCCTGAACTTCCCTGTCCAGTAATCCATGCAATCTTGCTGACTCAAAGTAAGCCTGTCCCAGGAAGGCATGGCGGACAGGCACGGGAATCGATCTGACAGGTTTTTCGAGCAACTGGAGAATCTGCGCATGACTGCCAAGCGCTTCTTCTGGGTATCCCGTTACTTCCTGGATCCGCCCAGCGAGCGAGTACGATTCGACCACCAAGGCCAGTTTCTTCTTCTCCTCGGCGTGACGTTCAATAAACTGCTTGAAATACACCAGGCTAGTTTCCAGTTGTACCGTCTGCTGCTGACTTAAGTCGGGGCTGGCCACGCCACTCTTATCAAGCAGCGTCTGGGTCCAGGCCTCAAGCAACGAATGTGCAACCCGAAAATCCTGCCGTTCCATCGCCAGTTGTACTTCCATCATATCCTGTTCTTCTTCTATCTCACTAATACCCTCCGCTTCGTCGGTGGCCATATTCATTTCCGATTCTTGCGATTCCTCCGCCTGCTGCCTCTGAAAAGTCGCTTCCCGCCATTTCCAGGTAATGCCGGCCATCCCGATAATAAACGTCAAGGTCAACGCCGCCACAAGCGTGGTGACGACTGGGTTTCGCCGGCACCATCGGAACGACCGGTCAAGGGCTGAAATAGGCCTGGCCTTGATCGGCTCACCATTCAAGAACCGATCCAATTCATCAACCAGGTCTTGGGCCGTAGCGTATCGTCGCTGAGGATCTTTCTCCAAACACTTCAAGCAAATCGTATCCAGATCCTGGTCAATTTGGGAATTCAGTTGACGGGGCGAGACCGGATCACGCTCAACGACCTGCCGCAACGTCTCCATGGGGTTCGCCGCCTGAAATGGTGGCCGTCCAGTCAGGCAACAATACAAGATCGCTCCCAGCGAATAAACATCTGCCACTGGACCAATCAGGTTCGTTTCCCCGGACGCCTGCTCGGGAGGCATATAGCTGGGTGTTCCAATGATCTGCCCGGTTACCGTCAATTGACTGCCGGAAGTTGTTTTCTTGGCGAGTCCAAAATCCGAAATATGGGGATCACGTCTTTTATCCAACAGCACGTTGGCGGGCTTCAAATCACGGTGAATGACGCCCTCGTCATGCGCATAAACCATGGCCTCGGTAATCTTCTTCAACATGTTGGCTGACCTGGTCGGCGACAGTGGATTGCGAGCAATCATGGCAGCCAGGCTCTCGCCTTCAATGAACCCCATGGAAAAAAAATGCTGTCCGTTCTGCTCACCAACTTCGTAAACCGGTACAACCCCCGGGTGGTCGAGAGCCGCTGCAGAACTGGCCTCCGTATAGAAACGCTGGACATCTGAATCACCAGCCAGCTTACCCGTGAGAATCATCTTCAAGGCAACCTGTCGGTCCAACTTGACTTGTCGAGCTCGAAACACGACCCCCATACCACCACGGGCAATTTCTTCCAGTAATTCATAATCGCCAAATCGCTGTGGTAATTCCCCGTCAAGCTGTGACGTAAATGACTCGTACTCTGCCGACTTGTCAGTTAGAACGTCTGAATGTCCATCATTAACCGAATCGGGCGTTAAGGGCTTCGATAACGAGGCTGCCGGTGAAGCCCCCTCACGATCGTCCGTGGATAACTTCTCAGCATCATCACCCCCTTGAAGCTGCTGCTGATCTCGAATCCAACTCGGCGGCAGTGTCTCGTCCAGAGGTGGCTGCGATATCTTATTTGTCTCGCCAGCCGGTTGGGATTTAGGGTCCCCGTCCGTCATGATAAAATTCCCCGCTAACTATTCAGTTCTGCCATTACGTATCGTAAGTCAGATACCTTCAAAACAGCAACCTCTTTAGGTTTCCAAGTGGAAACAAACTGCCATCTGACTCAATAAAACCCATAAACACCAGCTCACGATCACCATTCCAGCATATTTTGACCACTGGTCTAAATCAAAGAAAAAGTCGAGAAAAGGAAGCCCAGGTAGTCGCACGCGAATTGCCCGTCCCGAGAATCGGTCTGCAGCAATCATGCGGATTAGCGGGGCTGCTGACTACTTTTTGCCACGCTATTGAAACCGATAAACTCTCCCCTGATTCTTAACTGTAAGTAGCGGAATTGGTACAATAGCAGAGTTCACTTTTCAGCAAATAACCACCATGAATGGTTTGAAAGACAGCCTCGCTACTCTGAAACTTCACGATTGCTCGCACTCGCGACCGACTCTCGAAACCCTGTTACCCATCCATCTCCGAACAGCAATTAAATTCTTATGAACAAGAAGATACCAGCCGTGGGAATTGATCTAGGAACTACCTTCTCGGTGGTGGCCTATCTGGATGCCAGCGACAAGCCCGAGACAATCCGCAACAGCGAAGGTGATCTGACGACACCCAGCGTCGTGTTTTTCGACCGTGAACGCCCGATTGTCGGCAAAGAGGCTATGAAGGTTTCGGTTACCGAGCCGGAAAATGTCGTTCGCTACGCGAAACGTGAAGTTGGCAAGGATTTCTTTCACCAGCCGATTCGCAATGAACAGTTGCCGCCAGAAGTTATCCAAGCGCTGATCCTCAAGAAACTCAAAGAAGACGCGGAACTAAAACTGGGAAACATCACTAAGGCGGTAGTCACCGTGCCAGCCTTCTTTAATGAGCCGCGACGCAAGTCGACCCAGGATGCTGGTCAGCTGGCGGGCCTGGAAGTGATCGACATTATCAACGAACC
>JAYGDG010000245.1:0-3781 GCA_046583015.1 Pirellulaceae bacterium
GCACGCTGTCATGATCACAAGTACGATGCCATCCCAACCGAAGATTACTACTCTCTCTACGGTGTCTTCGCCAGTAGCCAGATTCCCGGAGACAAAGACTTACCGCTCATTGGAACCCCCGAAACCACTCCTTATTACGCCGAATTCAAGTCACAACTCGACAAGCTGGAAGACAAGCTACGGGCCTACGACAAGATCCGAGCCTATAAGTTCACCTATGACTTCCGTCGGCAGCTTCCCGATTACCTGATCCGGGCAATTGCTGCACCGACCGATGCCGAACTCAAACAGCTCAAAACGCTTAAGGTACCCTCCCAAAATATCCGCAAGGGACTGGTCGTCCGCTGGCGTACGTTCCTCACCGAGAGCAAACAAAGCGATCACGCCGTCCGCGGTCCCTTGAAGACAATCGCTCTCTTGCCAAAAGACCAGTTCAGCAACAATCGCGAAGAGTTGTTGAACAAGACCCGCCAGTTGCCGGAGGGAATCGCTGCCGGCCAGATCAATCCCCTACTGAAGAGGCGGATTCTCGATCAGCAGCCCAAAAACAAGATCCAGTTCGTTCAACTGGTCGCAGAACTACTCCAGGAAGTCTACCTCAAGTCGATCGAGAAAGACGCCAAGCTCACGGACGCCGAGAAGCAACTCAATGAACTAGTCGCTGGAGACAACACGCCAACCCATGTCACGCTGGCCAACGTGACTGATTTCTACAACCGCGATGACACCAACAAACGGCAAAAAGTGCTGCGACCGGTCGAACAACACAAGGCCTTTGCCAGGGGTAACCCGCCTCGAGCGATGGTATTAGCCGAAAAGCCGAATCCGTATGACCCACGCGTCTTCATTCGGGGCCAGGAAGGCCGCAAGGGAAAGCATGTACCGCGGCAGTTTCTTTACGTGGTTGCCGGCGAGCAGCGGCAGCCTTTTAAGCAGGGGAGTGGCCGGCTGGAAATGGCCAAGGCAATTGCCAGCCCCAACAACACGCTGACTGCACGGGTGATCGCCAATCGAATTTGGATGCATCACTTCACGACGCCGATCGTGACCACCCCCAGCGACTTTGGGATCCGCTGCGATAAACCACTTCAGCTCGACGTACTGGATTACCTGGCCAACACCCTCATCAGCTCCAACTGGTCCATCAAGGCAGTCCATCGTGAGATCCTGCTCTCAGCTACCTACCAGCAGGCATCCGTCGAGCGAGAAGAGGGTCGCCAGGCAAATGTCGACAACTCGCTCTACTGGCGCATGAATCGACGCCGGCTCGACTACGAAGCCATGCGAGATGCTCTCTTGCAAGCCGTTGGAGAACTCGATTTGACCATCGGTGGCCCCTCGGTTTCATTAACCAATTCAACCAAGCTTCGTCGCCGCGCCTTGTACACGTTCATCGACCGACAAGACTTGCCTGGCTTGCTGCGAGTCTTTGACTTTCCCAATCCCGACCAGCATAGTGCCCAGCGTCCGGCGACAACGGTCCCGCAGCAAGCCCTCTTCCTGATGAATTCCCCCGTCGTAATCGAACGCGTCCGGCGCCGGGTGGAATCAGACGATCTTACCGGCCTTCCAACCGATGATCGTATTCGACTTTACTACCAGCGATTTTACCAGCGACTGCCCAGCGAACAGGAACTCCAGATCGGCCGCAATTTCCTTGGCCGCGAAACTGGCCCGGACAAAAACTCAAAGCTGGGACTTTGGGCCCAATACGCTCAATTGTTATTACTCGCTAACGAGTTCCACTTTATCGACTAAGATAATATTCATGATTCAACCCGGGATCTACCAGAACAATCCTTCCGAGGTGACTGGAATCAGTCGCCGCGAACTCATCATGCGCAGTGGCGTCGGCATGGGCGTACTAGGCCTTGCTGGCCTCTGCGGTCAGGCAGCCGCCGATGACCAGGTGGGAAGCCGCAGTCCACTGGCTCCCAAGGAACCGCATTTCAAGCCTCGTGCAAAACACGTAATCCATATCTTTTGCAACGGTGGTGCTTCGCAGGTCGACACCTTTGATCCCAAGCCGATGCTCGACAAGCATGCTGGCAAGAAACTTCCCTACGACAATCTGAAAACCGAGCGCAAGACCGGAGCCTGTTTCCCCTCTCCCTACAAGTTCGCTCAGCACGGCGAAAGTGGAATCCCGGTCAGCGAGTTATTCCCGCACACCGCCCGCCACATCGATGACATGTGTGTCATCCGTTCGATGCACGCCAATGTGCCAAACCATGAACCCAGCCTGCTGCTGATGAACTGTGGTGAATCAACGTTGCCTCGACCCAGCATGGGATCCTGGCTGACCTATGGACTGGGAACTGAAAATCAGAACCTGCCGGGCTTTGTCGTGATGAGTCCGGGTGGCTACCCGATCAAGGGCGCTCAAAACTGGCAGTCAGCTTTCCTACCAGGAATTTACCAGGGTACTTTCCTGGACACGAAACATCGCTCCGTGGAAAAACTGATTGCCAATATACGCAACAAGAACATTACGCTCGACGACCAGCGGCGACAGCTGGATGCACTCGGCCAATTAAACAAACTGCACAGAGAACAGCGAGGCCAGGATGCCCGGTTGGACGCCCGCATTGAAAACTTCGAACTTGCCTATCGAATGCAGCTTGAGGCGAGTGACGTCTTTGACGTCTCCCGAGAACCGAAAGAAGTACTGGCAGCCTACGGTCCCGGGGACCAGGCCCGGCAACTGTTAATCGCCCGCCGCCTGGTCGAACGGGGCGTCCGCTACGTCCAGCTATGGCACGGGGAAGGACAGCCCTGGGACAACCATGACGACATCGAAAAGAACCACCGCCGGCTGGCCAAGCAACAGGACCAGGGTGTCGGTGCACTACTCGATGACCTCAAGCGACTGGGACTGTTTGACGAAACACTGATTCTATGGGGTGGCGAGTTTGGCAGAACGCCCACCGTTGAATTGCCAAAGGCGGGTGCGAACGCTGGCAAAATCAATGGCCGCGACCATAATCACTGGGGTTTTACAATGTGGCTGGCCGGTGGAGGCATCAAGGGTGGACAAGTTTATGGATCGACCGATGATTTTGGCTTCCGCGCCCAAGAGAAGCCGGTTCACGTCCATGACCTGCACGCCACCATGTTGCATCTACTGGGCTTTGACCATGAACGGCTGACCTATCGGTATGCCGGTCGCGATTACCGGCTGACCGATGTTCACGGCAAGGTCATTCGCGACTGGTTTGCCTAACCATCAGCAACGAGGACGCCATGTCTGAACCTGCAAAACCATGGAGACCATCTCTCGCTGGCTGGCTCCTTGTCTGCTTTCTTTTGTTGACCGCGAAGAATATCCCGGCCCAGGATGCCAACCGCCTGACTTACCTGGATTCCTTTCTCGATCCCTACTACGTCTCCGGAGACTTCCCGAAACTAACGACACCGCAGTGGGTCGGTGAAGCAGGCGTCGAGGCGGTTGTCGTACTGGCAATTGATGACATGCGGGAGACGGCACGTTACGAGGCATTCTTGCGTCCGATCCTGCAACGACTAAAGAAAATCGACGGTCGGGCCCCGGTAAGCATCATGACCAACAGCGTGAATCCCAGCGATCCGCTACTGGCCAAGTGGCTCAAGGAAGGGCTCAGTATCGATATCCATACCATAAACCACCCCTGTCCCTGCCTGCAAAAGAGTGACCTGCCACAAGCAAAGCGAACTTATCACGAATGCGTCGACCTGATGGCATCGATCCCAGGCAATCGGCCCGTCGCCTTTCGTATGCCCTGCTGCGATTCCCTCAACACAC
>JAYGDG010000268.1:0-12036 GCA_046583015.1 Pirellulaceae bacterium
TTCTTGACCCGGGCCGTCTCGATTCGCAGCGTGTTTCCACCCAGCAGTTCCAACGCCAGGAATTGTCCGTTGTACGCCCGAACACGACCAGTAAGTGTCTGCTGCTGGTCACCTGCCCGATTGACAACCACCACTTTGTCGAACTTGGTTTCCTGGGCAAGACAGCAATGGTTTACAAATGTCAGCCCGAGGAACCAGTAGCCGATGAGCCCGCTGACCAAGCAGAATCGCAGGCACCGCTGTAGCACGGCAACCCTGGCGGTTGAACGCCTCAACACACTCGCTTGGCTAGTCCAAAACAGGTTGTTCATTCGAATCTAGTTCTTCTCTCGCAAAATCGGAAGGGAACAAGTCGCTTCAAGGCTGTAAGGATAAACGTGTCACATCAACATAAGTATGTTGACCACCATTGGACTGCGCCAATCGGACCAGGAAGTTGTTATTTGTTTGGGAGGGGCCTGCCCCGAACTCGATAGCGTGAATACTGGCTCCCACGCGCCGATTCAGGCGATTGACTTTCTCCAGTTCCACCGGTGTCAGGTGGGGTTCTTCAGCATCGGTAAGAAAAAATATGACATCCGGTCGCATCCGCACGGCCAGCAACAGCGCTTCCAGATGCCGCGTACTGCCATTGGCAGCCACGCCACGAATCCACCTTTCTGCAACCCGTTTTGTTGCTTCGTCTGCAAATAACAGCTGGGCAGTCGCTTGGTTACGGAGGTTGAGAATCGCGGGTCGGTCGGCATAAAAGACAATTTGAAACTGGTGGGTACTTCCCAAGTCTGCCAGGCTGGCCAGTAATTGTGCTTTCGCACTAGCTAGTGGTCTTCCTTGAAACCCAGCCATGCTTCCGGATCGATCGAACACGTAAACAAACCGCGTACCCTTTCCTTTCAAACCAAAGACACCCGTTTGAACTGCATAATCACCGGCTTGCTGGGAGTTCTTGGTCGTAAGCAACCCATCCAATGCCGGCAACTCGACAGCCTTCCCAGACCCGGATAATAGCTGATCGCGGGTTGGTAAACTGCCTGGTAGTTCCAGGTCTTTCGTCAGCGGTGCTGCCCCGGAGAGCTCCTGACTGGTTGTCTGTGGTTTACTCAACTGCTGGCTGGCCCTGTTGGTTTGAGACTCAAATGGTTCCAGGTTGTCAAAATACTCTGGCTGGTGACCTCCGGATTGGACCAGTACAATACCTCCACTACGGTCACCCTGTTGGGCACCACCGATCGGTTCAAAACGAAATAACCAGAGGGCCAACAACAAGCAGGTGCAATGCAATACCAGGGAAAGCAGTCCAGCAGGAACTTTCCCGGCCGTCGGTTTTGCCGGCAGCTGGCGCTGTGGTCGCCGATCCGTTGCTGGAGGACTGGTGTCGAGAGGCTCGAGAGGTCTCATAGGAAATCTCAAAATCTTACCAGGCAACGGATTACGTCGAATCACCAGGCGCAATTCTAGGATCTGCCCTGCAGAGCGTCAACGTGAATCAAGGGGAGCGGCAATAGCAGTAAAGCCTGAAGAGTGTATCTTTATAGAGTCGCTCTGATCGACAAGTTGTTGGACAAATCAAATCATTTGAAGCGGAAACTGAAAGAGACTGGTTTACGTGCAGATCCTCACTTATCCCCATTACACACTCCGTTACAAGTCGAAGCCAGTGACGCGCGTCGATGCCGCATTGCGGAAACTCGTGGCTGAGATGTTCGATTTGATGTACGAAGCCAGCGGTGTTGGACTGGCGGGCAACCAGGTTGATCTTCCGCTACGGCTATTTGTTGTCAACATGGCCGTGGAACAGGGTCAGGGTGAGGAGTTGGTCTTCATCAATCCGGTTCTCAGTCAGCTCAAGGGGAACGAGGAAGGGGACGAAGGTTGCCTGAGTTTGCCAGAGCTTTACGGGAATGTCGTGCGGGCCAAACAAGTCCATGTCCAGGCATACAATCTGCGCGGCGAAGAATTCAGTGCTGACTTGGATGGTCTTTCCGCTCGCGTGATTCAACACGAGAATGACCACTTGGACGGTGTGCTGTTTACCGATCGTATGACCACGACTGGCAAGTTAGCCATTCGTGAATCGCTAGAAGAATTTGAGCTGGAACAGAAGAGCCTGCGAGATCTGGGTCAACTGGAAAGCGATCAAGAGATCGAGCTGCGTCTGGCTGAGTGGGTGCAAAAATACTGTCAACCATCGGAATAATAATCTAATCATGCGTCTGTTAATGATGGGTACAGGTCCGTTTGCCGTACCAACTTTCCAAGCGTTACTTGAGTCCCAGCATACGGTGACTGGGCTAGTGACCCGGCCACCGAGATCATCTCGCAGTCGCAAGGCAATCCACAATCCGATGCTGGAAGCTGCTCAACAGGTCGGCTTACCAGTAGCTATGCCTGAAGACATCAATAGTTCTGCGGGGCACGAAGCGATCGCCCAGTTTGCTCCTGACCTGCTGGTCGTCTGTGATTATGGTCAAATCCTTTCGTCGGAAACGTTGCAATTGAGTCCCCTGGGAGGAATCAACCTGCACGGCTCGCTACTACCTCGTTATCGTGGGGCAGCGCCGGTAAACTGGGCCATTCTTAACGGAGACCAGGTCACCGGAACCACGGTCATTCACATGACACCTCGCCTGGATGGCGGACCGGTGTTAACCAGTTGCCAGACAGAAATCGACGAAAACGAAGATGCCCAGCAGCTAGAGCAACGGTTGTCTCAACTAGGAATCGGGCCGGTACTGGAAGCTCTCCAACTCCTGGAAGACTGGGATGGGGCGAGTTCCCAGGGAGTTTCTCAAGCAGTCGAAGAGGTGACCCAGGCTCGGCGTCTGCGCAAAAATGACGGTCAGCTCGACTGGACACTTTCGGCCGCCGAACTGCACAACCGAGTTCGTGGACTCAAGCCCTGGCCGGGAAGCTACACCCATTGGCAGCGGCCTGACCAGCAGCCGATGCGGTTGATCGTCGTGAAAACAAGTCTCTGTGATCAAGTAACGGAGCAGGGCCTCGTGTCTGCAGCCGCGGGGGCACCGGCAGGTCAAATTGTAGCGTGCGAGCCGACCCGGTTAGTGGTTGCCACCGGGGCAGGTTTGCTCTGCCTGGAACAGCTCCAGCCTGCCGGACGACGGACGATGTTAATCGACGCCTTCCTGCGCGGCTATTCGATGGCTGTGGGGGATCAGCTGGGTGAATAGAGCTCCTTGAGAGAACTGTTCTGCCGCGACGAACAGACTCTCTTCACCCGCTTGGCCAATTGACAGGAAACCGCTAACCGTCCATACTAGCAGGTTCTATCCAAATAAAATGATTAAGCCGTGAGAGCGACGAAAAAGCTGATTAGGTTAGATTCGACCGATGGAAGTTATTATTCAGGAAACGTATGAAGCGGTGAGTCGCCAAGCGGCTCTAATTGTTGCTGAAACTCTTAACGACAAGCCCGATGCGGTGCTGGGATTAGCCACGGGGAGTACTCCCCTGGGGTTATACAAGGAATTGATTCGCATGCACCGCGAGGAAGGCTTGGACTTCTCCCAGGTGACCACGTTCAACCTGGACGAATACGTAGGTTTGCCCAAAGAGCATGAGCAAAGCTACCACCACTTCATGCACGAAAACCTGTTTACCCACATCAACGTTCCGCAACAGAACATCCACATTCCTTCCGGGACCACGAACAACTACCGTTCATTTTGCACCTGGTACGAACGGCGAATTGAAGAATGCGGAGGCATTGACCTGCAAGTGCTGGGAATTGGTTCCGACGGACATGTTGCTTTCAATGAACCAGGCAGTTCGCTCGGTTCGCGAACTCGAATCAAGACGCTGGCCAAACAGACGATTGATGACAACGCACGATTTTTTAGTTCTGCTGAAGAGGTGCCGATTTACTCCATTACGATGGGGGTCGGAACAATCTTGGAAGCACGTAGGATTATTTTGTTGGCCAACGGGGCCAACAAGGCGGAGGCCGTAGCAGCAGCCATTGAAGGTCCGGTGACGAGCATGTGCACTGCGAGCGCTTTACAGATGCATCGCGACACGCTGTTTTTTCTCGACCAAGAGGCGAGTCGGGATCTGAAGATGGTTGAATACTATCGATGGATCCAGGACAAGATGCCAACGGCTCCGTAGTTGCCTGTTTTACCGCTGCTGGCAAGGTGTCAGGTCAGCGTTGTGACCGTTATCGACAACGTTTTAAGGATCAAAATGCGACTCTTACTACTGGACTTGGAAAGCCAGCCTCGCAATTGCTTTTACCCGATTGCTCTAAACCGGCCAATCTGGGCGTTGCGCTGTGGTATGACTTCGCTGGGCGAAAAATGGACGGCCCGAACTTCGGCAACTGACGTCGCGGGTTTTCTGCCTGCTTACATGGCGGCAGCTTACGCGGAAACAAGCGACTGGTTGATCAATGATACGGCCACCTTGACCGGGGACGACCTGTTGCTGGTTGATGCTCGCCTCAAGGCAGACGCCTTGCCCATAGAACCGACGGGACCCAGCCAGGTGGGTGTCAACTCGGACGGACACTGCCTGTATGCCCGCGTTGCCCAGGCTGATCTAGCTCAACTCAATACGGAATCACCAGCAGCGCTACTGGAATCGGCTCAGCAAACCCTTCCGGTCGTGCGGGAAGATCTTGCCACTTGGAATTACAGTTGGGATTTAATCCTCTGTAATGCGGACCAAATTACAGCTGACTTCCAGGCAGCAGGACGCAATGGTATCGAGGGAACCGTTGAAGAACCGATGTCGATCCGCGGTAGCCGCTCGGATGTTTACATTGCTCCCGGTGCACTGGTTCATCCCCAGGTGGTTATCGATGCTGAGCATGGTCCGGTCTACCTTGACGAAGGTGCTGAGGTACATCCCTTCAGTCGCATCGAGGGTCCTTGCTACGTCGGCAAGAATTCGCTGCTGCTGGGAGCCAAGTGTCGCGAGGGAAATTCAATTGGGCCGGCCTGCAAAGTTGGTGGCGAGGTTGAAGAGTCGATTATCCACGGTTACTCCAATAAATACCACGATGGTTTTCTGGGGCACGCCTACGTTGGCGAGTGGGTGAATCTTGGTGCCATGACAACCAACAGTGATCTCAAGAACGATTATTCGACAGTGGCAGTCAGTCTCGATGGGGGCAAAGCGATTGATACTGGCTCTCGAAAAGTAGGTTCGCTTATTGGGGACCATACCAAGACGTCGATCGGAACCTTGCTCAACACGGGCACTAACCTGGGGGCCATGACCCTCATAACTGCCACCGGCAGTCTATTGCCTAAATTCATTCCATCCTTTGCCTGGTTCGTCAAAGGAGTCGTGACGAAAGGATTTGGCAAGGGGAAGTTATACGAGACCGCGGCCACCGTCATGGATCGCCGCGGACTGCAATGGACGGCCGCTCAAGAGGCAATGTGGGACGAAATATTCCGGCTTACAGCAGATGTACGGATGGAAGCGGTTAAACGTGGACGACGTCTACTACGTGGACAACATAACTAGGAGTAAACTATAATGGCAACTGTAGAAGAACGAGTTATCACCGTGACCGCACGGGTGCTAGAATTGGATGAAGGACAAATTAATCTCGATCACGATTTTGGAGCTGATCTGGGTGCTGAGAGTGTCCAATCCATTGAACTAGTCGCCATGTTCGAAGAGGAGTTCGGCATTGAAATGGAAGAAGATGCTGCCTTGTCGGTGACCCAGGTTGGAGCGGCCGTGGATTTCATTACCAAGGTTTGTTCCGAGCAGGGCGTGGAACTTGACTGAGTTAGCCAGTTCGTTGCTGGTCTTAATAAACAAAACCTAATTTTTACTACGTGTATACAGGAACCGATATGTCTATTTCTGAAACCCAAAAAACGTTTCCGTTAGTCGATGCCACTGAACCGAACTTGCTCGAAGACACCTTCGATTACAGTTTGCCACCGCTGATTAAATTCGATGGGCCCATCATCGAGTACGTGGATGGGGTTCCGATT
Organism: Pirellulaceae bacterium; assembly: GCA_046583015.1. Lineage (GTDB taxonomy): Bacteria > Planctomycetota > Planctomycetia > Pirellulales > Pirellulaceae > JAZADA01. Next base: position 5,973 of record JAYGDG010000268.1, read on the forward strand.
GAGTTTGATCCCGAAACGGTCAAGACGCGAGACATTCATATCACGGACACCACCTTTCGTGATGGCCAACAGGCACGCCCGCCCTATACGGTTGACCAGATGGTGCATCTCTACGATTTGATGGCCAAGATGGGTGGACCCAATGGCGTCATTCGGCAAACGGAATTCTTCCTGTACACGAAAAATGATCGCGAAACCCTCGATCGCTGTCGCGAACTGAATCACTCGTTTCCCGAATGCACCGGTTGGATTCGAGCCGTCAAGAGTGACTTTCGACTGGTCAAGGAAGCGGGCCTCAAAGAAACGGGCATGCTCACCAGTTGCTCGGATTACCACATCTTCAACAAATTGAAGTTTGCCAGTCGACAAGCCTGTATGGATGCATACTGCGAAGTAGTCGATGCGGCCTTCGAAGCGGGTGTGCGACCACGATGTCACCTGGAAGACGTTACACGAGCCGACTTTGAAGGCTTTGTACTGCCGTTCGTAGAACGCTTGATGCGCATGAGCGAGCAGGTTCCCGAGGAACAATCGGTCAAGATTCGTGTCTGCGATACGATGGGATTTGGCGTCCATTACCCGGGCGTGGAATTGCCGCGTAGTGTACCGAAGATGATCTACAAGATGAACCAGGAAGTGGGTGTTCCCAGTGCACGACTCGAGTGGCACGGACACAATGACTTCCACAAGGTCCATTCCAATGGAGCCAGTGCCTGGTTGTACGGTTGTGATGCACTCAACGGTACCATGTTCGGATTTGGCGAACGATGTGGTAATCCGCCCATCGAAGGTGCCTTGATCGAATACATTTCACTGAAGGGTGACCTGTCGGGAATTCGCACGGAAATCATTACCGAAATGGCCGAGTACATGCGGTCCATTGGTCTGCCAATCCCCGATAACTATCCACTGGTCGGCAAGCATTTCAACACCACTCGTGCTGGCATTCACGCCGGTGGATTGCGACAAGACGAACGAATCTACAATATTTTCGATACCGCTGCACTGCTCGGTCGACCGCCACGCGTGGCTTTGACAGACAAGAGTGGAGCGGATGGCGTGGTCCATTGGGTCAACGAGTTCTTCAAACTCAAGGGAGACGACCGGATCAGTAAGATCAAGATCCACAAGCTCGCTCGCTGGGTCATGGACCAGTACGAAAAAGAAGGTCGCATGACTGCCATCAGTGATGAAGAACTGGAAGCCAAGACCGAAGAATTGCTACCCAAATACTGGGAACAGCACGTTCAAAACTAACTGGCGGTGAGAAAAGCGGTGTTCACTCCTGGGACCCTTGTTCCAGCAGGGCCAGGTTGTCGCGATGGACCACCTCCTCGTAAGGTTGATGCCCCAAGAGCCCAGCAATTTGATTCGATCGGCAACCTTTTATCTTCTGCATTTGGATTGCTGAGTAATTGGTAAGTCCACGGGCAATTTGAGTCCCGTCAGGTCCACACAGGTCCACCACGTCCCCTTTATCAAACGAACCTTCCAGGGCGGTGATACCAATCGCCAGCAAGCTGCCTCCCTGCGAACAGATCGCCTGGCAGGCACCTTCATCGAGAATGATTTTCCCACGCGGCTGAGCCGAAAAAGCAATCCATCGCTTCCAGGGACTCACCACTTTTCCTTGCGCTAGAAAGAGCGTGCCCAGTGGTTCTCCCTGTAGCAAACGTCTAATGGCACCCGGCTCATTGCCGCTGGCAATGATCATGTTGCCTCCGGCCGTCGTCACCATCCGAGCCGCTTCCAGCTTGCTACTCATGCCACCCTTGCCCAACGCATTACTGTCGGTCGTTACATACTGCTGCAAGTTTTCATCCAGTTCGGTAACCACTGGGATGAGCTGCGATTCCGGGTCTTCGGGATCTCCCGCCAGCAGCCCCGGTACATTCGACAGTACAATCAATAGCGAGGCGCCCAGCAAATTAGTAACCAGGGCCGCCAGGCGATCATTATCGCCAAAGGTCGTCAACAACTCATCGACAGAAACCGTGTCGTTTTCGTTGATGATTGGTATCACGTTAAGACTCAGCAGCGAGAGCAGCGTATTACGCACATTGAGGTAGCTGGTACGATCATTCAATTCCTGGGCAGTGAGCAGAACCTGGGCTGCCTTTTGTCCATGCCTGCTGAACGTCTGGTCGTACGTTTGGATTAAGTGGGTTTGGCCAACGGCTGCCACGGCTTGCAGAGTCGAGAGATTTTCCGGTCGCTGGTCCAGGCCCAGCTGACTCATCCCTGCCCCCACGGCTCCAGAACTGACCAGTACCACTTTTTTGTTCTCGGCGGCCAGGGCACTGAGCTGTTCGGCCAGTTGCTCCATGCGGCTGGTATGAAGCGTCCCATCGGCCTGGGTCAAGACGCGAGTTCCGACCTTAATTACGACGATTTCAGCGGTAGCAGCGATTTCTTGGCGAAGCAGATCGGTCATAGCCAGCCGTCGGGACAAGAGGGAATGATCGTCGCCAGGCGGTCGATTTATACCTGGATCCTAGTTATGAGCCTTATCCAGGCTGCCAGGTTCAGTCTCGTATCCCAGGCAACCGGTGACAGGCAGTTGATATGGTCAACTGGTGAGCCTAACCAGATCCTCACGCGACGGCAACCGATCATCGCTTGAGAATCCTGCCTATCAGACGTAGAATAGGTACTTGGAATGGAGTCCCTCAGCCGAGCAATCATATTTCTCGGAACGCTTAGAGCAGGTACTATCCTGGTCTTTGGGAGATTTTCTCTGACAAAAGGATTTTGCAGCGGCCAGCAATGAGCGATTTACATCATGAGTGCGGCATTGCCGCCATCTACCATTTGCCCTCTGAAGAAACCAGTCCCATTTGTGGCGACGTACCGGCGGGCGAAGCCTCACGTTTGCTACCGAGGATGCTGCTGGACATTCAGAACCGTGGCCAATTAGCCGCCGGCATGACTTCCTATAGTCAGCACCGCAACCAGTTAATTGATACCCACAAAGACATTGGCTCGGTGAGTGAAGTGTTTCGTTTATCGCATCGTGGCAAGAGCGAGAACTTGATGCGCGAATACGCTGGCGTCGCCGCCATCGGTCATGTTCGTTATGCAACCTGTGGACAGGAGGATCGCAGTTACGCACAACCGTTTGAACGGCATCATCTGCAAAAACACAAGTGGTTTAGTTTTGGGTTTAACGGGCAGTTGGCCAATTACCAGTCGTTAAGGGACCGGATTCTCAGTGACGACGACCACCACTTAACTCGAGAAACTGACACTGAAATCATCATGCATGAAATCAGTCGGGAGTTGTCCGGCAACCAGAGGCCGGAGCTGATTGACATCATGAAAAACATCAGCTCCCGATTTGATGGTGCTTACAGCCTGGTTTACCTGAACGCCATGGGCGACATGATGGTGGCACGCGATCCGCTGGGCATCAAGCCACTCTGTTACGCCAAGGAGGGTCCCTTGTTTGCCGCTGCCAGTGAGAGTGTTGCATTGTTGAACCTGGGATTTCAGCCTGATCATATTCACTCGGTACCACCTGGCAGCATGATTTCCATTACGGATGGAAAGTTTTCTATCGAGTCATTCGCCACGCAAGCAAGACGTGGACATTGTTTCTTCGAGTGGATTTATTTTGCCAACGTGGCTAGTACCCTGGATGATCGCAGTGTCTACCTGTCTCGGACGGCTTTGGGTGTTGAGTTGGCGCAATTGGAATTGAGTGACGGCCGCATTCCTCTGGATCGTGACACCATCGTGGTGCCAGTACCCGATACCAGCAAAGCCGCAGCAGATTCGATGGCCTATGAACTGGGCATTCCTTCACAGGAAGGATTGATCCGCAATCGGTACTCGGGTCGTACTTTTATCGAAAGGGGCAGTGATCGTCGTAAGAAAGCAGAGACCAAGTACACCCCGTTAAGAGATGTGCTGGCGGGCAAACGGATTTTCCTGGTAGAGGATTCTATCGTCCGCTCAACAACGATGAAGGTGCTCTTGGAACGCATTCGCCAGTTTGGTGGAGCCCGTGAAATTCACGTGCGGGTTGCCTGTCCTCCCATCGTAGCACCTTGTTTTTACGGCATTGACATGTCTACGGTCGACGAGTTGTTTGCTCCCAAATTCATGGAAGATGGTTGTTTGACCGAGGCCGTTCAAGAGGAAATGGCATCGGTTCTAGGTGCCGATTCACTTCGTCATTTGCCGGTTAGTGCCATTTCGAAGGCCATTGGGTTTAACAGCAACGAACTCTGCCAGGCGTGTATTACCGGTCAATACCCAACGACAGCGGGTCAAGAGCTCTACCAGATTGCCCTGGCGAATTCAAACAAGGGTCTCCCCAATCAGCGAACTTACGAGGTTCACAGTTAGCCTTAAGAAGCTTTGAAGCGGATCTTCGCGCGTTAACAACGCTCAAATTCTGATCGAAAAACAGGCTGTTCTTCCAGTCGTGTACGTCGTTCAAAATGGCTTTGGAAGTCCAGGTCATGTTCGGCAGCAACTTCGGGAACATTGAATGGTCCGTTTAGTTCCGGAAAGCTGGCAATCAGTTCCAGGCTAGCATCGAAGTAATCACGAACATCTGTCCAAAAATGCAGTCGTCCCTGGGGAACGAGCGTCCGAATCACATCCTGCAAAAAGCTCTTCTGCATAATACGGCGCTTGTGATGTCGTTTTTTCCACCAGGGATCCGGGAAGTAGACATGGACCCCGTGCAATGAGGCATCCGCGATGTGCCTGGCAAAGACGACAAAGGCATCTGCATGGAGCATAATCGCGTGGGATCGCTGACCGCGGGCCAGCCGGGCAGCGGCAAACCGACAGTATTTTCGAGAAACTTCAATGCCCACGAAATTGTTCTCGGGGCGACACGCCGTCGCCCGCTCCAGAAACAGGCCTTTACCACTCCCCACTTCAACTTCCAGTGGGGCCGATCGATCAAACAACTGGTCAAGTTGCCAATTCTCCGGCAACGTGGCACTATCCTTCCAATGACTGGAGAGATCCAGGTCCGGATTGATTTTTGGTAACGCACGTCGGCCCATGTCAACGGTACTCGGGAACTTCCGGACGATACAATAACTGGTCAATCGCGACAGCGATTTGACCCGGACACTAAGACCCTGCTGTCGTCGTTAGGCTCTTCTCCTTAAAGTAAACAGCGCAGCGGTGTGCCTGTGATTCTTTTACAAGGAGTCGACTGGAATCGGAATCCCTTTGAGTATTCCATCGACAGCCAGGCTGTCGCCAACTACCGCTTGAAAGCGGCAGATAATCATTCGTCCAGGTCGAACTTTCGTCATTTTACAGATCAACACCAGTCGATCACCGGGAATAATAGGTGCACGAAACCGGACGTCTTCCAGGCCTCCAAAGCCGATTATACTGGCACCCAGTAAATTATGCTTTTGAGAAAAGAAACTGCACAATTGGGCTGCTGCTTCCAGCACAATTACCCCGGGCATCAATGGCATGTTGGGCATATGGCCTCGTACCCAGAATTCATCCCGTTCGATATCTTTGTAGCCTGCGCAGGTAAATTGATCCAAATCTTCATAGATCACAGCGGACAGCTGTTCCATTTCAAATCGTTGCGGATTATAGCGTCGAATCTCTTCGATATCTGCAATGACATTGTCGAAATCAAGGAGTGACAGATCGATAAGTAGATCTTTACCGGCCACGCAACGGTTCCTCTGAACTGGTGTCGAAAGTTATCAAGCGGAGGCCAAGAACAGGCATAGCATCGTGCCAGGGCGGATCTTGACGGCAAAGCCCGCACCATGCGATAGACAGCCGCTCAGTCCGTCAATCAGGTACGAACTTTTTGACGCCGTGCTTTTCGCATCCGACTATTGGCAGGTCGCCGACCGTGATTGGCCTTCTTGATCTTGTGTTTTGGCTTGGCCATGGTCTTTATTTCCCACTTCTTTCAATTGAAGATATGACTACATCAGTTGACTTGTGAACCATGTAGAATAGCACGTTCTGCAGGCAGTGAGAAGGTGTTTCCCACGTCCTGGCGACCCGGGTATTTTTCCTCGCAGATACGATCCTGGGGTCTGTCAGTGAATGTTCCTCTTGT
>JAYGDG010000335.1:0-1994 GCA_046583015.1 Pirellulaceae bacterium
TTCAGCCTGTAGATGAACTACGTGACGGTTATTGGTTTCACTATAGTAGTGCAGGAAATAGGCAACAAGTTCTGCAATGTCTTCGCGACGGGTTCGTAGAGGGGGAATTTCAATGGGTACAACATTGAGCCGCCAAAAAAGATCTTCACGGAAACGTCCCTGGCGTACTTCTTCACGCAGATCGCGGTTGCTGGCAGCGATAACACGCGTATCCACTTCGATTGTTTGCGTGTCGCCAACCCGTTCAAACTCGCGTTCCTGGAGAACCCGCAGCAGCTTCACCTGCAAGACGGATGTCGTGGAATTGATTTCGTCGAGAAAAATGGTTCCCGTGTGGGCTGCTTCAAAACGACCGGTGCGGTTTGCAATGGCGCCCGTGAAAGAACCACGGACATGGCCAAATAGCTCGCTTTCCAGGAGGTTGTCACTCAACGCGCCACAATTGACTTTCACAAATGGCCCGCTTCCGCGGGCACTAAGCCGATGGACTGCCGTGGCAATAAGCTCTTTTCCTGTACCCGTTTCACCTAGCAGCAAGACCGAAGCGTTGCTCGAAGCAACTTTACGAGTTAACCGATAGACATTCTCCATCGCTGCGCTCGACCCGATGATACCCGGAATCGGCGGGCCCGTTTCCTTGAGGTGGCGAGGTACCAGGTCGGACATGATGCAATAGTGTTGGGCTCGGAAGGTCTTAGAATTAAAGAAAGTCGTTAGTCAAGGGCTTACCACGAACGTGCATCAGTTACCTTCCTTGTTGGTGCTTCTAGCGCCTTCGAGTAAGGCACGTCGTTCGATACTGTCCAGGATTCCCCCCAGAACCTGCTGGGTTTGTTCGTCAAGCGTTTCACTGGCGTTATAGCGATCGTATTGGAGGAGAATGTCTTGTTGAGTCAGCATCACGCGTCGTTTTCGCACCGCGCGATCAAAGGCCTCCGCTGCGGACTGTCGCGAAACAAGATCCAGGCTGTCACGGCTGGCTGTGTTTACCAGTGCTTTTTGAGCCTTGGCCGTTCCCGTGAATCCGAGAACCGGAGACGCGTATCGAGTCAGGCTGGATACGGAGACCGCCGTAATGAAGGCGGGTTCCTGTCGAAGGAGGTTGTAGAAGCTATATTGATCCGACTTTTCCATGAGCCGAGTGGCCCACTGCAGTGCCATACGCGCCTGGGCGATGCGTTCCTGGACCCCCACATGATGATGGGATCGGAGATGTTCGAGTCGCGCAAGATAGAAAGCGAGATTTTCTACCGTGTGTGGACGACCCACGACCTCGGTTAGCGGATCCATCGTTGCCAGCATTTTCACCCGCTGGAGATTTTCCGGATTGGCGAGAATACCAATGGAAATGGAGGCGGTGCGTGGATCATCGCGAAAACGTTGGATGATCTCACCAATAGTTGGGCTGGAAATCGTCTCGCTGATGAGCACCAAATCACAATCAGTCTGCTTGCGAACCAGCTCTATCAGCGACTTTCCGACCAGCACTTTTTCAGCATGATAACCGGCTTGATTCAATAGTCCCGTGATAAACTGACCGCGTGCTAGCAACGGATGTCCGACAAAGGCCGTTCGTCTTCCACGACTACCAGCAAAGTAACCTAGCGCGTCGCTAACATGCGTACTGCCGGGATAAGGTGCTTGGGGATCGAGCTTTAAAATGGTTTCCAGCGCGGTAAATCGTAAACGACGATTGGCGTGAAAGAGTGCTTGAATTAAAGGCGCATGGGTTCCACTAGGACTGTCAAGCAAGTTGGGCGAACCCGAAGGGTGGGTTGCCAGCACTTCCGCTGCTGCGATTGCTGCTGCGATCTGGTTCGTTTCCAGAGCTTGCTGGTAGACATCATGAACCACCACGGGTCCCGCCTTGCTGGCAATCTCCGCAGCTCCACCAGGTTGGCGGGAGAGTGGTTTATTCAAGCCTCCCAGCTGTTTGCTGGCTGCGAGAATGTGAGATAAGTACCACAGCTGATACTGGCGATTCTGCTGGTCCA
>JAYGDG010000397.1:0-4321 GCA_046583015.1 Pirellulaceae bacterium
CCAATCTTGACTACACCAGCATTTTCTTCAGCCAGCTCGTCGATGAGCGGTGAAAGTTGTCGACAAGGTCCACACCAGGGTGCCCAAAAATCGACTAGCACCGGATCGGCAGATTCCAGAACCTCTTGGGCAAAGTTGTCGTCGGAGAATTCCTGTACATTACTCATTGATTGTTACTCCAGTCATATTCTCGGTGGCATTAGCAACCGTGGTTTGGCTGCATAGCATGATCTTGCCACTGGCAAAACGTGGGCAATTGTATCGCCCGCTAAGGCCTTCTGTCAATTGACGGCCCAAGACCGTGCAATACAAACAATCGGGCACCGGTTACAATGGTCTTACCGTCGATCGGAAACCCGTGCTGCACAGACCCGCTACCCGCCGGGACCGGCCGCTGCCGTGTCATCATTGGAAGGAAAAATTTGATGGAATCTGCTGATTCGTTCGCCTGTTACCTGGTAAACCGTGATGAGGCAGGAGAAGTACAGGCCACGTATACTCAGCACCCGCGAGCTGACTTGCCGGCAGGAGAGGTACTGATCCAGGTTCACTGGTCGTCGTTGAACTATAAGGATGCCCTGGCTGCTTCCGGCCAGCCAGGGGTCGTGCGTTCGTTTCCCCATGTGCCCGGTGTGGATGCCGCCGGCGTGGTCCTGGAGAGTCAGGATTCCCAGTGGAGCCCGGGTGATGAAGTGGTTGTTACCGGCTATGAACTGGGTGCTGGACATTGGGGTGGCTGGGCCGAGCTGATTCGCGTTCCCAGTGCCTGGGTCGTCGCCCGTCCTGATGGACTGACGCTGCGCGACTGCATGTCCTATGGGACGGCAGGCCTGACGGCGGCAGCTTGCGTCGAGGCCCTCAGAAGCCATGGAGTTGAGCCAGGTGGCGAAGGTGAAGTACTGGTGACCGGAGCGAGTGGTGGTGTTGGCAGTATCGCTCTAATGTTGCTGGCAAAATTGGGGTACCAGGCAGTTGCGCTGACCGGTAAGCCGCAACTAGCCGAATTATTAGAGCAGTGGGGTGCAGCACGCGTGATCTTGCGGGAAGACTGGCAAGACACTTCGGAGAAACCACTCTTGCGCGGACACTGGCAAGCTGGCATTGATGTGGCTGGTGGGGCCACGCTCAGTCAGTTGCTACGAGAGACCTCTCCACGAGGGACCGTGGCAGCCTGTGGCATGGTTGCTGGCGCAGACTTGCCCGTGACCGTTTATCCCTTTATTTTGCGTGGAGTCACGCTGGCAGGTATCGATTCGGCCTGGACTGATCACCAAACCAAGTGCCATTACTGGAGCCAGCTTGCGGGTCCCTGGCGGTTGGATTTCCCAGCAGATTACCTGGTGGAAACTCCCCTGGTAGAAGTCGATCAGCAGGTCGAGAGAATGCTCCAGTCCCAAACCACCGGTCGCATCGTGGTGCGGGTGACCTGAAGCAGCACGCTCCAAGTGCCCTTATTTACCACTTCAGACCAAACTGCTCACCGCCACTGGGCCGGTCCATGCCACCCTTGAGAGGCTCTTTACGCTGCGGGACAGTCCGTTCCCAGGCCGGGGTGTCATCTTCTTGACTGGCTTTGCCCTTTTGAGTGCCGGCAGGAGCATCTTGCAGGGCCTTGAGTGAAAGCGACATCCGCTGGGCGTCGGCGTCGACCGAAAGTACTTTGACACTCACCTGGTCACCTTCATTGACGACACTACTGACCATGCTAACGCGATGATGAGCCAATTCACTGACGTGAATGAGTCCTTCCACACCAGCGGCGAGTCTGACGAAGGCCCCGAAGTCAGCAATCCGGCTGACCGTCCCTTCCACGGTACTGCCGGTCGGAAACTGCTCGGCTGCCTTGGTCCAGGGATGTTCCTGCAAGGCACGGTACGAAAGTCCAATTTTACCGGTTTGCAGATTGATCTTCTCGATACGAACTTTGACCGTCTCCCCTTTCGTGACAACATTTTCCGGGTGTTCGACTCGGTCCCAGCTCAATTGGCTGATGTGGATCATGCCATCAATGCCACCAATGTCGACGAACACGCCAAAGTCACGAATGTTGCGCACGGTTCCTTCGATGGTTTGTCCAACCTGGAGTGTCTTCAGGACTTCTTTTCGGTTGGATTCTGCATCCCGTTCCAATACTGCCCGGTGACTAAGGACGAGATTCTTTCGTCGCCGATTGACCTCGGTGACCACGCAGGGAAGTTTTTGGTCGATGTACTCGGCAAAGTTCTCCACGCGAAAGACGCCGATTTGACTGGCCGGAATGAAACCACGGATGTTGTTGACCATGCATTCCAGGCCACCGGTGTTGGCCCCCGTGATCCGGGCCTCCACGACCGCGCCGTTCTGGAGGTCTGACCAGTCGCTGACGTCGACTGCGGCACCAGGCAGTCTTACTTCGTAGAGACTATCCTCGCTATTGTACCGCTTAATGATCACATCTAACTGATCCCCTATGGTGGGTTCTTTCTTGAACTGGCGAATCGAAGCAGTTCCCTCGTGTGGACCACTGAGCGAGAAAAAGACATCATCACCATGAACTCGAATGACCGTGGCCCGGCGCGTGCTGTCATCAGCCAGCAATTCACTCGCTTGTTGAGTGACTTCACTGGCCACAATTTCATCCAGGTCCGTGTTACCGAGCGCTGCTTGGATCTCTTGCTCCAGGTCGGCAGGCAACGGATCTCGAACCGTTGGAATCGCGGTGGGGCCTGTCGGACGAGCCGTTGTTTTGCCAGTTGCTGCCGGGCTTCCCGGGGCAGGTTTCTTACCAGGACGCTCCTGCCGAGAACCAATCTTGATGTTCCGCCGCGGCTGGGCCACTTCCTGGTCTGCCGGGGCAGCTTCCGCCGGGCTGGCCGTTTCCTCAACTGCTTCCGCGGGAGCGGGTGAGTCAGCGGGACTGGCGCCGGTTACCGCCTGATTGTCCTGGCCAGTATCGGCAACTGGCTGCTCTGGATTTTCGGCAGCAGCGTCGGACGGTGATTTATCAGCGGATTCGTCTGACATCGATTAAGGAAGTCCTGCAATTTCATGAATGAGAGTAGAGAAGCTGCTTTTAGTGTAACACTGTCAGGCGTCAAGGTAAATTGTCGATGGAGCCGATTTCGTTACCTGCTACAGGGAATGTATCTCGCATGGTTTGCCAACTCACCGTAAAATAGAGCCAACCTTAAGTGTCTTTACGCGATGAACGGTGACAAGTGGAGTGACAGAGAACGTGGAACCATTTGACGGAACCAAGTACGGAGATGCTTTTGCCGCGGTGTTGAACCCAACACGACCCGTGGCTATTGATGCTGGGGAGTCCGATCCGCAACAGCGGTCCGCACTGCTAGGCCTGACCATTGAAAAGGCCTTTGCGGGTCAAAATCTGCGTGATGCGGATAGTGCCGCCTGTTGTATTTCAGCCGTCTGGTTGTGGCATGACTTCTTGGATCAGTCTCACCAGATCAGTCAGCACATTAAGTCTACGAGCGGTAGTTTTTGGCACGCCATTATGCACCGGCGTGAAGGTGATTTTTCCAACGGCAAGTACTGGTTTCGTAAAGTGCCTGAACATCCGGTTTATGAATCGATGACGGCAGCCGTTGAGACCCTGTTGCCTCAAGAGCAGCCAATCGCCCTCTCTCAACTGACTAGCGATGGAGAATGGGATCCTTTCCTCTTTGTGGATCTTTGCCAGCAGGCGGTGACGGTCGATCCCTCCCTGCTCTCCCTCTGCCAGGAATTGACTCGCACGGAATGGCAGTTGTTGTTCGACTATTGTTATCAGCAGGCATGCGGCGCATGAATCAGGATAGGTAGAAACGAGAGATGGTATTTCAATTTCAATGTCCGCAAGGACATTTTCTGCAAGGAAGCGAAGCAGATGTTGGACAGCAGAGCCAGTGCCCCATGTGCGGGGAGGCCTTCCTAATACCCAGTCCGCTGGGACAATCCGGCATGAATTTTGTCGAGCCAACGGTTCAAGACCAGGCTGCGATTGGAGACCCGGTTGTGATGAAAGAAGAGGTTGCCGTCGAGACGGAAATGGATGTTTCGATCAAGGACCCAGACGGACCAGCGGTAGCCGACGTCGTGAACCCAGTGATTGATGCGCCGCCGGAACTGCTGCATATCGATTGCCCCAATGGGCACGAACTGGAAGTTCCCCGCGATATGCTTGAACAGGATGCGCTCTGTCCGAAGTGCGATGTCCAGTTTCGCTTGCGTGAAACGGATAGCGTCGAATATCAACGCAAGAAAAAAGTGGAGATGGAAACACGCGAACGTCGTGTCGAGAATGCCTGGCTCAACTGGACCATCGCCCTGGGGATTATCGTGG
>JAYGDG010000415.1:0-1813 GCA_046583015.1 Pirellulaceae bacterium
GCCGGGGGCTTCGCGAATTGTTCTACGTGGACCGGAACGGTTGAGGTTCCCGTGCTACCAGTCACTTCGATGACGGTTTGGCCGTTGGCGACCGGTTGGACCAGGCCACGCGGTGAGACTTGGGCAACCTGGGGATTGAGACTTTTGTATTGGACTTTTCGGGTGACATCCTGTCGCCGCTGGTCGACGGTCTCGGTTACCACCAGTTGCTGGTAACTTTCCGGTCCCATCAGTCTCACGGTCTGGGGGTGGATTGCCGGCGCAGCACAAAGCGGGTCTGAAAAGAAGACAATTGATGCGACGGCAAGCAGAAACGATTTCATGGCTTAATTATAGTAGAACCACAGGGACCCCGTAGCGCCAGTTTCCCGCTGTTTTGGAGAGCTTGCTGGCTGTTGATTTCCAGTTCGGCCGGGGCACGCTAGAATAGACGCTTCGCTTAACAATAAGGAGTCGTGCCATGTGTCGCTGCGCCATCCTGCCCGTTTTCCTCTGCTTCCTGTTCGCCACGGCAGGTGACCTACTTGCTGCCAAAGATCCACCGCCCAACATCGTGCTGGTGATGTGCGACGATTTGGGGTACGGGGACTTAGCCTGCTATGGCAGTCCCACGGTGAAGACGCCGCATATCGATGGCTTTGCCAAGCGTGGTATGCGGTTCACCAACTTCTATTCGGCCGCGCCCAATTGTTCGCCGTCACGAACGGGACTGATGACTGGCCGCACGCCGACACGTCTGGGTATTCACAACTGGATTCCCTGGGACTCGCCGATGCATGTGACGCGCAAGGAAACAACGATTGCAACATTGCTGCGAGGATCTGGTTACGACACCTGCCTGGTCGGTAAGTGGCACATCAACGGCGGCTTTCATCGCCAGGACCAGCCCCAGCCCAACGACCATGGGTTCAATCACTGGCTGGCGACCCAGAACAACGCCATCCCCACTCACCACAACCCCGATAACTTCTATCGCAACGGCAAAGCGGTTGGCAAGATCGAGGGGTTTGCTGCCCAGATCGTGACCGACGAAGCGATTGAGTGGCTGGAGAAGATTCGCGATCCCAAGAAACCGTTCTTCATGGTCGTTACCTACCATGAACCGCACGAGCCGATCGCTTCGGATCACAAGTATGCCAAACTCTACCCGGCCGAGGGTAAGCCCAGTCGCTACGATCCGACCGTGACGTCATTGCAGGCGCATCATGGGAACATCACGCAAATGGACGAGAACTTTGGTCGCTTGCTGGCGGCGCTCAAATCAAACCAGCTGGAGAGCAAGACGCTGGTGATTTTTACCCGCGACAACGGGCCTGCCATGACCCGTTCTCACCCACATGGTTCCACCGCCGGTTTGCGTCAATACAAGGGATATACCTACGAGGGTGGCATCCGTGTACCGGGGATCGCAGTTTGGCCAGGCAAGATTGAGCCGGCAACAACCAACGACGAACCGGTCGGCGGGATCGACATGCTGCCGACGCTGGCCGAAATTGGCCAAGTGGGAGATTTTCAGACCCGGCCCCTGGATGGAACCAGTATCCGCAAGGCATTGGAGGGCAAGCATGTTAAGCGCAGCAAGCCGTTGTATTGGCATTTCAATGCGGCCCGCACCGGTCCCAAGGTGGCCATCCGGATGGGGAACTGGAAACTGTTGGCCACGGTCACCGGTGAAGCGATCAAGCCTTATGGCGATATCCTGGAGCAGAACCAGCAGATTTTAAAGAGTGCCGAGCTGGATCAGTTTGAGCTTTACAATCTCAAGAATGATCCCAACGAGACAACGAACCTGGTCTCCAAGAAGGTTGATAAG
>JAYGDG010000447.1:0-4289 GCA_046583015.1 Pirellulaceae bacterium
CAGTATTTTCCCGAGATAGCAGCTCGCTTACCGGTCGTCCGCTGGCTGAATCTGCGCAGCACGGACGTCGTTTCTGAGACGCCAGTGATTAGCTAGAGAGACGCGGGACGATTTTCTTCTAGTTCCACCACCAACCGGTCTGGTTGGCTGGATTTGCCTTCTTCAGATAGGCACCGATCTGGGGATCCATTTGAGTCTTGTTTAGCACGGGCCAAGACTCAACTTGCACACCACCAGAAGCGGTAACGACCCAGCCGCGGCGGGTTTTCAAGAAGCTGCATTGAGGGGGCACGACTTTGGGAGTCAGCCAGGCTTCGAGTTTCACACGACTTTCTTGATCAGTCAGTAGCGGGATACTGCATCCAGCACGCTCTAGAAGTTGTTCTTTTTCGAGCAGTGCGGCAATCACGCACATGTCCATGATGTTTCTCAGTTCACCGAAGACGATGTCTTTTTTTGACAGTTCGTCGTAGTGCTTGGTCAACTGGTCCGCCCACTTCTGGGCCATCGGATTCTTGCTGCCATCGCTGCGAACTCGACCATTGTCATCGACGAATTCATCTTCGGTCATGGCTTTGACACCTGGGCCACGTAATTGCCAGGCCAGGGAATCTTCGCTACGAACCAGCGGTTCATAGTTGCATGCCAGCCACCATCGCGGATTGACGTCGGGTGCGATGTTGCGAGCATTTTTGACCATGTCAACAAAGCTGGTTAGGCCCTTGACCGGAGATGGGTCAAGCTTCATGGCCAGTCGTTTCATCTTGTAGTCAGCTGCCACCATGACACGGGCAAAGTGGCTGGTTGTCGGCACACCAAGAATCTTGATCTGCTGGTTGCCAAATGCCTTGCGCATAGCGGGCTCAAGCGTTGCCAGTTGCGGGGTGCGACGTGATCGACGCTGTTCGGTAAGCAGAGTTTGTAACTGCTGGTAACCTTTTTCGGTCGGATCGATGGAGACAGAAATGCCTCCCCGTCTCGCTTCTTGCACGGCCCGTAGAGCAGCCATGAAGTCATCCAGTCTCAGGACAGGTCGGCCAGTCGTGATGCCCACGATGTTACCCTGATCGTCAACTCGCCAGCCTTCGCCGGGTCCGGCCAGCACGATATCGTTGCGTTCCGGAACGACAAACACGTATTCAATACGCTGCAGCCCTGCCATGTAACGCAGTTCATCCGGCAAAGCTCCCTGGTTGTTTCGGATTGACGCTTCGAGAGCCTCTTCCAGTCCACGTAGCGAAATCATACGCATGCCAGCAGGAACGACGAGTCCTTCCGGGGCCTCCTTGAGTTGCTTACGCAGTAGGGTAACGAGGTTTGCCTGATCAGCCAGTGCCGCAGGCTGTACGACACCAGCGGCGTCAATGGAGATGCCTCCCACGGCTCGGTTTTGTTGAAACCGCCCCGCTTGGCTTATCACCGGGGTTAAGATTAGGCCAAGCGCGACCAAAGCGAGCCCAAGACCAAGTTTATAAGTTCGTGTGTATACGCTGCGACCACTCGTCATAATCTGATGCTCCTTGTGACGGTGTGCGGCAATTGAATTCCCTCGCCCAGTCAATGAGCGGGGTCATCAGCGCCTTCTTTGATATCTCTGTTCCTGGGGGCAGCCAGTCCTGAATGGATCTTTTGCCCGCTGGTGATTTCCCGGTAAGTTCATCCAAAGAAACCACTTACCTAAGGATACCTCGCACCTTAAAGGTTTGCAAGAAATCTCCTTGGTACACCCGATATGTTACACCGATTGGTTGTTTCGTTACAACCCTAACGAGGGGGTCGCTTGGGGGGGCAGCGTAAGCGTCGCTAAAGTGTATATTGGTAAGTACTTGTTTCTTCTGACTGCAGGTAGTAGGAAGCGGACCGAGGACTGCATCTGGGGGCCACTTTGCCTCCTTTCAGACATCCAGGATCTGGCCCCGCAGCAGGACATTAGATTTTTAGGTCGGTGGGCGGTTACCGGGACAGACATGGTTTTCCAGGCACTGGTGGTGGTAAGCAGATGTTAGCGTATTTGGTGATTCGCGAAGGGACTAAGTGGACCGATGTTATCCGTCTGGTCCCTGGGCGGTCGGTTACGATCGGACGGGCCTCGACGAATCAGATTGTCGTGCAAGATGAACGCTGTAGCCGTGACCATGCTGAGATTTTTTTTACCGCGGGCGAGTGGACGTTGCGGGATTTGGACAGTCGCAATGGGACAACACTAGCGGGAAAAACGATTGAGCAGGATGAGAGTATCAATCCTGGTGACGTGATTTGTGTTGGCAAATGTCAAATGGCGTTTGTCCATGACTTGTCAGAGGCTTTTCCCGAAGCGGTTGGCGAGGCAGATGCTGAGGGCAAGACGGTTGGCCCGTCAAGCCAGAGTGACTCGATGATCATTGATGACACCGGTGCCATCAGTGACTCCAATGTGATGGAACCGCATGGCGTGCCGACGATTACGCATCGCCGGGGGCAAACCAAGTACCTCAGACAGCAAGACGAGGAGCCCGGTCAACCGCGCGTTGGTCAGGCTGCCTCCACGCTTTGTCGCCTCGCCTTTCAACTGGCCACCGAAAGTGAGCCTGGCACCATGGCCGATGGTGCCCTGGATGGTCTTTTTGAGGGGCTCAGCATTGACGGGGGTGCTGTCTTAGTGGCTCCTCACAATGTTCAGCAACCACCCACGGTTGCCGATCTGGAAATCTTGGCATCTCGTGCCCGCGGTAAACTCTCCTACCAGCGTTTGTCGGTCTTTGTTGCCAATACCGTGTTGCGCGATGGCGAGGCAGTGCTGGCCCGTGACATTGGTGACGATAGCATGCTGGGAAAACGTGATAGCAAAGGAATCATTCACTCGACAAGTGTGATTTGTGCACCGGTTCGATATGACAATGCCGTGGTTGGCCTTATCCACTTGTATTCAACTGATACGAAACAGTCACTCGATACGGATGCACTCGAGTTTACGCTGGCCGTTGCTGATAATGTTGGCCAAGCTCTTCGGAATTTGACTCGAGAGCAGACGTTGGATCATTCCCAGCGTGAAGTTAAGCAGTTACGCAGCCAGTTACAGGTCACCAGTGAAATTGTTGGTTCCAGTAGGTCGATGGCAGCGGTCAAAGAAAAGATCATGCAGGTTGCTCCCGAGCGGACGACAGTCTTGATACGCGGCGAGAGTGGTGTCGGCAAAGAAGTCGTGGCCCGCGCGGTCCACTACGGCGGCCCACGATCTAAGGGGCCCTTTGTTTGCTTGAACTGTGCGGCGTTGTCAGAAACATTGCTCGAAAGCGAGTTGTTTGGGCATGAAAAAGGAGCCTTTACGGGAGCTACCGAACGGAAAGTTGGTAAGTTTGAGGCCGCCGATCAGGGGACCCTGATGCTGGATGAAATTGGTGAGATGAGTCCCTCGATCCAAGCGAAGTTTTTGCGAGTGTTGGAAGGGCATACCTTTGAACGAGTGGGTGGCAACCAGGCTATTAAGGTCGATGTGCGAGTGATCGCTGCTACCAACCGGGATCTGGAGACAGCCGTTTCCGAAGGAAACTTTCGTCGTGATCTTTACTTCCGTTTGAACGTGCTTGAAATTGAAGTTTCTCCGCTGCGAAAACGTCCGCAAGATGTACTGGAACTGGCTGAGTTTTTCCTGACACAATTCAATTTCGATACGGGACGACACGTGGAAGGTTTTACATCTGAAGCGGAAGAACTGTTAACCCAATACCATTGGCCGGGCAACGTTCGTGAACTGAAGAATGTGGTGGAACGGGCGGTTGTTCTGACTCGCAATGCGCGGCTGGAAGTGGCCGATCTCACGCTCTCGAACCTGGCCACGGCGACTGAATCCGGCGAAATTCCTCTGGACCAGTCTGCTTACGAACCGATGTCATTGGCCGACATGGAAGCGCGGCATATCGCCATTACACTCAAGCAGGAAGGCTGGAATAAGAGTCGGACTGCCGGCATCCTGGGGATCGAACGCTCGACACTCGATCGGAAAATTCGCCGCTACGAACTCAACCCCCCCGGTGTTTGAGTTCGTGGAGTCAGGCTTGTGAAGCCGATTGATCGTGTCTCGGATAGAATCGGAGCAGGTCGTCCGGAGACGCCCCTAACCGCAGAGCTGTCAGCAAGGCCCAATTGCGGAGCGTTTGGCGTACGATCCCACGGCGTTGCCAGCGGCGGGCATCGATGTGAATAGGGCCTGCCAGTAACACGGGGCGCCGTTTTCGCCGAACTCGTTGCATTAGCAGTATATCTTCCATCAGTCGCACGTCGGGAAACCCGCCCAGTTGCTCAAATGCCTG
>JAYGDG010000456.1:0-9205 GCA_046583015.1 Pirellulaceae bacterium
GTCATCTTCTTTGTGTTGGGTGGAATCTTGCTTAGTCTGACCGGTCAACAGTCGGATCGATTGCTGCTCTGGACATTTCGTTTCTTCATGGTGATGAGTGTCTTTATCGGTCTGATGGGACTTGTCGTGGCAGTCGCTTTCCGCTGTTTAGACTGGCTGGCAGGGTTAACTTACTAAGCCCCTTTCCGCTTTGCTCGCCAGCGATCACTCCACTTCCTGGACCAGGCCGGCGAATATCCGGGCAGGCCCCTCCGTGGTGGCCAGGATCAAGGCACCTTCTTTGTCGATGCCCTGGCAGATTCCTTGGCGCCGGTGTTTTTCCGTAACCACTCCAACGGTGCGACCGGTCAGTGCAGAGCGCTGTTGCCAGTCAGTGGCAAGCGTAGGATCGTGGCTGCTTAAACGTTCAAGTTGGCGTGCGAGTTGCTGCAGAACGCTAACCAGGACTTCTTCTAGTGCAAATTCCCGCTCCCTGGTATCGATCAATGATGTCGCCGTCATCGGCAGGGGATCAGGAGCATCCTGGAAAGAATTGTTGACATTGATGCCGATACCAATCACCAGTTGACCGGCGGCAGCTGCCCCAGCTTCGACCAGCACACCGCTGATTTTCCGATCATTGAGCAGGACATCATTAGGCCATTTCAGGGAAAACAGCTGGTCGTCGAGAAGTTCATCCAGGGCCAGGCAGATGGCCAGACCCGTGGTGAGTGAGGCCTGGGGCCATTCACGCTGGTCAATTCCCAGGATTGCCGGGTCGATCAGCAGTGAAAAGGTCAGCGAGCCTGTTGCCGACCACCAGGTATTGGATCCCCGCCCGCGCCCTGCCGTCTGTTGGTCTGCCAGCACGAGCAGCGGCGTTTGCAAGTTCACCTGCTGACTGGATTCGAGGGCAGCCGTGCTGGTCGAATCAATCGTTTCGTGATACTGGACTTGTTCGACAAAAGTGTCAGCGATGATGCGTTCTAAATCAAAATCGGTGGCACGGTCAGGCGGCACGAAGGGAGTTCCTCGCGTGGTCAGTCACTAGTTGATGTAAGCGGAGGGCAAGGGACTCGAACCCTCAACCCCTTGCGGGGCGCCTGATTTCGAATCAGGTTGCTAGCCAATTCGCATACCCTCCGGGACCCCACCATCTTGACTTATCCGGCAGTCGCGGGGCAAGTCAAATTCGTAGCGGGATTTGGTCTGTTTTTCATGGATCGGAACAGCCCGGGAAAACCGAATATCCCGTATCTTTGCCACTTATACAACAGGTGCAATCGATACGTCTGCTCGGATGGCCGGTAGCGAGTTGGAATCCGGGCGCAGGTCAAGCCTGCAATACCGGTTGGGAGGAATTCACCTGCTGGGCAGGTCCTGGAAAAACGGTTGTGCCGTCGCTGTTGGCCGGGTCGATATGGGTAACAGTGGAGAGCCTGCCAGGCTCTGGATCGGGCAAGGATGACAGATCTTTTACAAATCAACGAGGAGGATTGCGTATCTAGATGAGGGGACGTGGCAATGGCCCAAAATACCTTTCGAACTGTGACTCGTGCGACTGATGGCAGCCTTCGCATCAAAGACTACAAGTCTTCTAACGCCCTGTTAAAGACACATACCCAGATCGGCGTGGATGATTGCAGTACGGATTTATCGCTACGTGGTTTACCGGTCATTCGTGGACTGGTAGGTCCCATGCCTGAGGGAAAAGAAGTTGTCCGTTACGAGTCTCCTGAAGTATTCGAATCGATGACCAAGGAATGGGCTTTGGCCAAGGCGCCTCGCCAGCGTCGTCGTCGATCGAAAGCGAGTCCCTTGCGTGCCGCCTAGGGTTTCGACAGTCAGGCAGGGCAATCAGGCGTGGGGGTGCAAGATGAGTGACGCGACGATTTTCAAGAAGATCATTGATGGTGAGATTCCCGCGGATGTCGTTTTTGAAGATGAACTCTGCCTGGCATTCCGTGACATCAGTCCGCAGGCACCGACTCATCTGCTGGTAATTCCCAAGAAAGAGATTGCCTCGATTGATACGATAGCAGATGAAGATCAGTCATTAATTGCTCATCTCTGGCTGGTGATTCGCAACCTGGCCCGCGAATTCAAGCTGACCAATGGTTACCGGGTGGTGGTGAATTGCGGATCGGACGGTGGCCAGACGGTGGATCATTTGCACTTCCACCTGCTCGCTGGTCGCCCTTTAAAGTGGCCACCGGGCTAGACCGCGGGTTCCTCGACTGGCTAGAAGGGGAACATTTTCTTTGGTATCCAGTCTTTCACACGATCCATCATCGATGGTGGTGCTTTGGGAGCCAGTGCATCGGGTTGAGCAGGTTCTGCTTCGACCGCTGCAGGTGTCGCTGCCTTGGCGGGCAGATTGGCCACACGCGGTTGATTCAGGGGGACGTGCCTGGTGAGGAATTTTGCCCAGTAGCTGGTTAAGAAACGTTCGCAGTCAGCAACTTTTAACTCGCTCCGTTGCGTGTAGGCCAGGGCGATATGCTTGAGCAATTCCCGTTTTTCGGATTCTTGAAACCACAGATCGTAGATCTTGATGTTGTCGATCCAGACTTCGCCTTCTGACATGAGATCGAAGCCCACCCGCAGTTCCGTCAGGCCACGGGCAGGCAGATCATCGATGAGTAGCAGGAATTCAGTCCATTTTTCACCAATCGGTTTGATAGGCCCGTCGTTGCCCGGTTCATTTTTTCCAACGGTTTTGGGTCGGTAATAGACTTTGCCAAATTGTCGCCCTTCGATGGCCAGTCTTAGTGCGGGTTGCTTCTTTTCGTCTTTGACTTTCAGCCAGGCCGAGATGGCAATCCTGCCGGTCTTAGGTGGTGCAAAAGACTTGCTGCGTACCCAAACGACGTCGGAATTTTCAGCTGAGCGATTCAAGTGGAGTGATTGCCGGCCATCGAGTACCACGGTCCGGTCCAGCTTGACATTTTCCTGGTGCTTGCGGTTGTGTAGCCAGCCGGGGGGCAGCTGTTGTTCCAGTGGGAGTTCGAAGCTGGCATTGCGGAGGACATTCATTGGTTTTGGCTTATTGAGTCCGCTTACTCGATAGTTCATCTCGTAAATCTCACGTCGCAAGTTTTCCAGGATTTTCTGATCGTAATGAATCTCGACATGCTGGATTTTGACTGCCGCGCTGGTGAAGGAAGCCGCGACCAGGTCATAGGGCTTCAGGTTCACCGTCCAAGTTGTGCCATTTGCGGAACGCTGTAGATTGGAGACGGCGTGGTTTCCTATGGGCATGACCAGGCACTGCTGGTGGGCATCGAGTTGGATCTCGACCTGGACAGGCCAGGAACAATCGTTGACCAGGTAAATGAATGTCTCGCTGTTGGTTTTGAGTGTTCTGACCACGACGGGCTGCGTTGTTCGCTGATCATTGCCCGCACCGAAGGTGGTGAATTTTTCCTTGGGAAGATGCTGGAAAGTGGTGAACAATTGTCGCAGGGAATCTTCCTGTCCGACAGGAAGCATCCAGCCCCCGTGCATCATTGTTTGGATGTCACAGGTGGCAATGGCATGCACAAATTGACGTGTGTTATCCCGGCCAGCCGGTGAAAAATGAGAGACCAGCCAGGTTTGCGTGTGCTCGGCTCCAAACGGGCTTTGCTTGTCAAAGTCGGGCAAGGAAAGAGATTGCGGCTCGTGGTAAAACAACTGCCCGCTATGCTTGTCATCGACGAACATTTGGTCAACTTGCGGAGAAGTTTCCATCACCAGGTTGCTTCCCTGCGCTACCAGTGATCTGGTCGCAGCCAGGCGTTGTGGTCGCAGTAAGACGAGGTGTTCAGAATCTCCAAAACGACGGTGGTCAATCCCCATCTCCAAGAGGACGTCTGCCAGGGTGTGCTGTTGAGGCAGGCGTGGCTGTAGCTGTTTCTTGACCGTGGCACCGTTGACCAGGTCAGTGGTCACCAGGTAGACCCGGCTGCCAGGTTTCTTGGCCTGCAGTCGATTGGAGATGTCATGGTAGAAGTCAGCCATGACCTGTCCCCGCCAACTCAACCATTTTTTCCGATTCGGACCGTTGATATATTTTATTCGCTCCTTCAGGACGGTCGTGGTGTTGTCGGCTGCGGTATCCATGTGACGGAGAAACCGACCAAACGTTTTCTGGTCAGTGCCCCATTGAGGTCCCGGCAACTGCGAATAAGTTTCTGAACTCATCTGAATGGCCAGGCCACCAAAGGAAGGATGGTGCCGATAGCGTTCCACTAATTCATCGATGACCCGATGCATTTCCTGCTGAACTCGCGGGTCGAGTGGATTGTAGTAAGGGGCCATTCCCCGACGGGTTCCCCTGGTGTCGGTCCAGCTTTTGCCCTGGGCACCCATTAATTCGATCCCCGTAGCTTTCGACGGATCCTGACGTAACTGTTTTTCCAGGGCCGGCAAAGGACTGGAGAACTGGATAGCTGGAATGAGTGTTAGACCACGTTGATCGAATTTCCGTAGCAGCATTTCCAAGACGTCTTTACGAACGGGATCCTGGCCATTGGTAAAAAAGACCCCGCTGTCATACTTGGGCGTGCCATCGACAAGCTGGGAAGGATATAGTGTTGCTCCTTCGCACATGACCGTGACCACCGCCGCATTGTAGCCCGCGAAACGTAAGTAGCGGCTAAAGCGGTCCGCACCCTGGTAGAATGTCGTCCAGTCGTCCAGGCTGCTACGCGTCATCGAGTCGATTCCTTCCCGGGCACCAAAGTTTTCGGGAAATAACGGTTTGTCGAAGTAAGCAGTGACCAGGCGCTGAGAAGGTCGTTTCGTATTCGAAGTGGCCGCCGGTAACGGACGAAGCCCTTGCAAGACGCGCAACTTTCCAAAGACGGCAGATCGCTCTGTATGCCGATTCACCAGCAAGACCCAGGGTGTCTTCGTGCGGGGCCAAAAAGGAAGACGGTGAACGGCCATCGCCGAGGTGGCTGGCAAACGGCTGGCCGATACATCGATTCCCGAATCTAAGCCGATGGGAGCGACCTTGCCAGCTAAGTTAGGGTCGATGATGCTGATACTTAAAGTCTGTTGTATGTCCTGAGGGTAATCGAGTTCCAGTAGATGGGGATTATCCAGTCGCTCCACCGGCAGTGGGTAGGCGACCCAGCCGCCCGGTTCCAGTTGCGTGAGCGTTTTCCCGTACTGAACGACCGGCTTTATCTTCCCGTTATTGACTGGCCCGTTGCCCATGCCTGGGATCATGCTCAATTTCCGCATTTGAGTGAGCCGTTTCCACCAGGTGGGATTGGCCGGATCAATATCAACAACCGTGGACCAGGTGGAACTCTCCGGGGAATCCTCGGCATTGGGCGAGAAGTCAGCCATCGGCTCCGGTGCTTCCGGTTCAGGAGCAATGACGACCAACTGCAATGATCGCTGGTAGAGCGCCTTGCCCGGTAAGAAGGAGTCTGTGAGGGATTTCTGGTAAAGAGAAATGTGGAGGTCGTAAACTCCCTCATCATCAGGAATCTCAAACGTGAGGGGACCCAACGGTGGGACATGCCCATCCTGGTTTACCTTCAAATCGTAGTTGCTCTTGGAAATCGTCTTGCCAGTTCGACTCGCCTGGAACTGAACTTCACACCGTAAGGAAGTTCCCGCAGGCAGCCCCAGTTGATGTGGCTCGATGGTTAGCGGAAAACTCTCCTGAGGTGAAAATACCAGTGAATCCCGCTGGAATTTCAGTCGCAACTGATCTCCTGGAGTGCGATGAATCTGAATTCGGTTCTCTTGCTGATCCAGCAAGGCATTGCTTGTCTCCTGGGTTAGACTGGCAATAGGCACTTTCAAGGTCTGCGGTTTCTTCTGCTGGTCTGTCGGTGTCAGTACCACGAATAAGGTGGCCGTTTTCGGAGCATGCACGGCAATGTCCAACCCGTGGAATGTATTGGGTGCCAGTTGCTGGATATGAATGATTTGCCCCTCAGGCATCAGGGCCCGCGCCTGGTCTGCTTCCATCCCCAGGCCTCGGATAAGCTTGATTTCCCCCTGGTTGATCTGGATCTGACCCTGCCAGGCACGCGCCTTGCCACCACCCCAGGCAAGTCGTAAGTTTAAGTCGATCAGGTCTTTGACCTGGGCAGCCTGGGGGTTTACTGGCCCGTCTTCCAGCGGGGAGTCATTTTTCCCGGCCTGGCCATCTGCCGCAGCTGCCGGATTGTCCGAACTGCCAGGCTCGGGCGCGGCAGGTGCTGGAACTGCCTGTTTTGCCTTGGGATTTCCCAGTTCTAGCTGCTGGCAAAATGCCGGTGTCAACAGGCCACAGAACATCCCCACCCAGACCGCTGTGATCCACAACCGGGGGTTGCCGAGAGCATCGCGGCCTGCAGCCATCGCGCAGCCTACCCCTGGTACGGAGTTGCAGCGAGTGAGACGCGGACTTCCTTGTCCAAGCATCATGCTTTACTGGTTTTCTCAGTCAGTCGAGCCATGCGCAATACGGGCGCTTTGGCCGTCTCAGACTGGGGTTCGAGGGCGGGGAAAAATGAGGTGGGATTGTAGAGATAAAATTACCCTAAAGACAGGTCGATTTGCCCATTTCCAGCGGTCCCAGCCGAGCACTGTCAGCGCTCATTCCAAGCCATCTGCTAGCAGTTCTGGTAAGGCCGGCCAGGGGTCCTGGCAGCGGTTCTGGAAATGGTCTTTGCAGAGCTGCAGTTGTTGGGTCATTTGCTCGACGATATCGGGGCAACGGTTGGCGACATCGTTGATTTCCCAGCGGTCATCCGGTTTGACGTACAATTCTGCCTCCTGGTCCGTATTTTGGTGTAAGAACCAGGCGGGAGTTCGGAGGGCCAGTTGTTGGTTAGTGACCGCCACGGCGCGATCAGAGCTAGCAGGCCAGTGACCGTTGCTTGATGGATCCGACTGGGCTGGAATCAGGGGGGGTGGCAGGGTGCGTTGATCTGAGAGTGGATCGTCTTGCCCGAACCAGTTGAGCAGGGTGGTGTAGAGGTTACTGGGTTGCACGAGCGACTGGATCCGTTTTGCTGCCTGGGCATGTGCGGGCAGTCGCAGCAGGCAAGGGACATTAAGCAGTTCGCCGTAGAGCGGATGATCACAGGCGCCGACGCGCCCGTGTTGTCCCAAGGGAAAACCGCGTGGAGAAGTCAGGGCGGCGAGGGTTTGGGAGGAGCCGGGGAGGTCATCGAGCGTTTGCCAGAAGATGTCCAGGCAACTGTCCAGGGCGCTAATTTGTCCAGCATAGACCTGGGTTACTCCGAGCAGATCATCGGGGTCGAAGGATTCGGTCTGTTGTTGGGGCGGTGTGGTCCAGGTGGGGAGGGCAGGGTCTTCTTCGTCGTGGAACAGTTCTCGGAAAGACTGCGGAGCATCCCACGATCCCTGCATGGCACGGAGGTGAATCCAGGCCAGGAAGGAGGCGTCGGCCGGTTGTTTTTCCAGCCATTGAAGGGCATAGGCCAGCACGCTGGCGCACTGGGTTTCTTCGATCGAGGTGACTGAGGCGTCGGTTGTCTTCTCAGGGATGAGGATGGTTTCTGAGAAACCGGTTGCCAGGGGATGGTTCACGACTTCGAGTTCGTCACTAATCAAGACTGCTGGAATCTCGGCGGTGGCCAGTTGTTGGGGTAATCCCGGGCCAAGCGTAGCGGGATCGTTTTGGGTGTTTAGCAGCAGGCTGTGCATTCCGGACCAGTGGCTATGGCAGACCGAGGCCAGTTGCGGGGAGTCGGTGAGGCAATGTTCCCAGAGGATACTCTGGCTGGCAAACCGGTTGATTGCTGGTGTGACGATCCAGGTATTTCCATAGGGTCCGAGGAAACCGGATCCGAGTCGATCGATGACGATAACGATGGCACGTGGCATAGGAGTTGGCCAGCATCTTAGCAATGACAAACGGACAGTATGAACAAGGGGTATTGAGCGATCAGGTAGTTTTTTCTGATTGTGCGCTGCTTTGCTACAGAATCAACGCCCGGAAGCTCATAATTTTCCGTTTCTGGTGACAGAACTCATCATATTCGCTGGGGTTGTTTGTAGGTATGATGCTAGTTGGCCTGGTGCGGGCTGTTGACTCGTTATCGGGTGCGATAGGATAAAAGGCAAGGGAATTGCAGGGTTTCTTGGCAGACAGGTAAGCGAATGCGTTTGACAGCTCATATACTCTCATGGGTGGCGAAGCTCTTGAGTGGGGCCAGTGTGCGCTGGGTCGATGACTTCAAGATTGACACCTGCCAGCGGGTCTATTTCGCTAATCATACCAGTCATTTGGATGCCCTGGTATTGTGGTCATCATTGCCTAAGCAGTTGCGGGTGCTGACGCGCCCGGTGGCTGCCAAGGACTACTGGAACAAGGGAATTGTGCGGCGGTATATTGCAGATACGTTTAATGCCTTGTTGATTGATCGGACGAACATCAAGGTCCATCGTAGTCCGGTGGAGACGATGATTCGAGCGATTGGTCATGAGCATTCCTTGATCGTCTTCCCTGAAGGGGGACGTAATACTGAGCCGGAAATGGGTCCCTTCAAGAGCGGCCTGTTTTACCTGGCCAAGAAGAAGCCGGAATTGGAGTTGATTCCCGTTTACATTGACAATTTGAACCGGGTGCTGCCAAAGGGTGAGTTCTTGCCCGTACCTTTATTGAGCTGCATCACGATTGGAGCTCCCATGTGGCTGGAAGAGGGTGAGACGAAAATGGATTTCCTGGAACGGGCACGCGATTCCGTGAAACGATTAAAGGACCTTTAAACGACCGCCCAGAGGGTGGCAGGACGCGAACAGTTGACAGTTACTAATCTACTAATGGCTCAAGCGGCTGCGCCGTTGACCAGGTTTTTCGATACGCCAACGAAGTTGTTGTTGAGTATCGTGTTTGGTTTGCTGGTCATTGCGTTGCTGGTCATCTACGCCCTCCGGCGTCAACCAGAGAGTTTCGTTAATCCGGCGGTTCGGCGTACTTTTGAGTTGCGTGTCCGCGCCTGGTGCATGATGTTTGCCATCCTGGTAGCGGGATTTACGCTCGGTTCGAGCGGGACGGTGGTCCTCTTTGGGCTGGTCTCTTTTTGGGCCATGCGCGAATATATCACGATGACCCCCACGCGCCCGGCGGATCACAAGACACTCTTCTGGGCACTCTTCTTCTTTACCCCGGCACAATACCTGCTGGTCGGCTGGGGCGAGCAGTGGGGTACCCAAAATGCTTATTTATACGGTTCGTTTAGCGTGCTGATTCCCGTCTATGCATCCC
>JAYGDG010000474.1:0-5224 GCA_046583015.1 Pirellulaceae bacterium
CCAAAACGACCGTGCCTCAAGGCAGCGGGATCCAAGTCCCAGGGGCGGTTAGTCGCTCCCAGCAACAGGAGACCACCCTCCCCACTGCTCAGTCCGTCGATTTGAGCCAGGAATTCCGGAATCAGACGATTCATCACGGTGGAACTGCCACCTCGCTTGCCAATCAGTGCTTCAGTTTCATCGAGAAAAATCACGGCCGCTGGATGAGCCCGGGCGGCTTCCATTAGTTGTTTCAGATTTTGCTCCGAGTCACCCACCCATTTGCTCATAATGTCACTGCACAATACGTTGTAGAACGGTACTTCCAGCTCCGTGGCAATGCCCTTTGCCATCATGGTTTTACCGGTACCGGGCGGACCGTACATCAGCACTCCCCCTCCTGGCCGGCGGCCATATTCGGCGGCCAGTTCTGGATTTCGGAAGGGATAGATAACCCGTTGCTTGATGAGATCTTTAATCTCTTGCAGTCCGGCAATGTCATCGAAATAAACATTTGGCTTGTCAACCACTTCCCAGCGACTGCTCTCTGAATCCTCGGGCGGTTGTTCCACGTCTGGATCTGACAGGACAGTCGTCTGGGGCGACTGCTCAGAAATCGACTGGGCCAGCTTCAACAACTGCGCCCCTTTCTGCTTGCGGGCGCGCTGCATCGTCGGATCATCGCCTTCTTGCGCCAGCCGCAGGATATAACGGCTGGCCTGCAACAGTTCACGCCGGGCATCTGCATGATGACCATCCTTCAAGGCTTGTTGACCTGCTTGAAAATGGTGCAGGTAGCGATCGTAAAACAAGGACATTAAACTTCCCCGGTCAACTCGCGTTCGATAGCTTTCAAACCAGCTTCGATTTCCTTGTCAACGTCAGCACTTGCCACCTCTGCCGCGGCCTGTTCGCCAACAATTCGTTCTACGTCATTTGCACTAATACCACCCTCGGGAACATTTTCGGTCAAGCCGGTTTCCGAAATCCGATCGAGGACCATATCCATGGTGGCTTCCATTTGCTGGTTGCTGGCCAGTGATGTTTCAACATCCCGAATCATCTCGTCAGCATCGACTTCTTTGACAACGTCACTGATGGAACTAGCCATGGCCTTGAGGCCGCCGGCAAAGTCTTTCATCGACCGGAACTGGTCTCGTTTCTGCATCATGGTTTCAAATCGCAGCAACTGGCTTTCGATTCCGCGTCGCTGGTTGATGGTTTGTGCCACCATTCCGCAAAGTTGACCAAAGTTTCCAGCGTCACCCTGTTTCTTAGCACGGAGTGCTTTCTCCATGTATTGTCGTTCGTGCTTCTCCAGTTTCTTAACGAGTTGCCGGTGGGACGTAAGTGTCCGCTGCATGGCAATTTCACGGTCCATTTCACGCTGGCGTTTCGACTTAAAAAGGTTCCCGAACATCTATTCAAACCTTCCTATATTTGTTCAAATTTATCTAAATCATTCTTGAAGCTGTCATCTTACTGGGATAAGCTGATCGTTTCAAGGAACGATACTGTTTCTTTAGTTATGGACAAAACCGCACTTTTTTCGTGTGTAAGGAAAGGATCTGAACATGGGACTCCTGGATAGTATTTGGGACCGGTTTAAGAAGCAACCGTCAATCGTGGATATGAAGCTCGACGACTTGAATCGTGAGAGGATCTCGTTGGAACAGGAACAGCACAAACTCGACCGGGACGGTGAACGATTTCACAAGGACGAGGTGCAGCTAAAAAGCGAATATTCCGAAGCCCAGACAGAAAATCAAAAAATGCGATTGGCCCGCAAGATCCAGAACACACGACTGCGATCCAAAGCAGTTGATGCCAAGTCCGCCCACTGTCACAAGGCGGCCCAGGCGGTTAATGGCATCATTATGATCAAAGATAATATTGAATATTTTGACCACCTGGGTGTATCCCAGGTGCTCAAGAATACTGATTTGGCTGAGATGGAGGCCTATATCCAACAATTCACGGTCGAAGGGACGTTGCAACAGGATAAACTCGGCGAGATGTTAAAGACGCTCGGGACCGGGACAGATGCGATCAGCGAGAGCACGGCAGACCAGGGTCTGAAAGATCTAATGGCTGAACTGGATGGAGAAAGCGCTGGTGGTGTTACGGAGACCGGAGGTGATTTGAAAAACGTCATGAAAGATCTCGATGGCGCCATCAGCAAGGCTGAACAGGCTGCTCGCCAGGCCCAAACGCCGGCAGCCCCTACCCCAGCTGCCCGGGAACCGAGTACACCAGCGAAACCGGCTGCCGAACCAAACCAGGAGGACTAGCATGGCTTCCTCGGGGGTGAAGGACGGTCAGCAGCTTCTTGACCTGATTGACGCCGGTACCGGCGCACTGGGTCGCAAGGATCGTGATACAGCTGCACAGAAATATGCCCAGGCAGCTGAAGTTCTTTTTCAGCGTGCCAAGGACTGTAGCGATCCGAAGGAGAAAACGACACTGGCGCGGCGCGCTCAGCAGCTGCTGCGGACGGTTCGCGGTATTCGTAACCTGGCCGACGGTGAAGCGGACCCCTCGCCAGTTGGTGGTGCTTCATCGGGAGCTGTTGTTACATCTAGTGGTGGTCCCCGACTCAATAGCGGTCTGACCTTTGACGATGTCGCCGGCCTGGAGAAGGTCAAGGAAACCCTCCGCCTGCGGTTAATTTACCCACTGCGTCACCCGGAAAAAATGGCCCAGTACGGTTTGCGTGCCGGCGGAGGTTTATTGCTCTACGGCCCGCCTGGAACGGGCAAAACGATGATTGCAAAGGCCTTCTCGGGCGAGCTGGATTTGCCGTTCATGGCGATCAAACCATCAGAGATTTTGAGTAAATGGTTCGGGGAAAGCGCCCAGAAACTGGCAGCCCTCTTTGACGAAGCTCGCCAGTATAAATCAGGGGCGATTATTTTCATCGATGAAATTGATTCCATTGGGGCCTCCCGCAACCAGGCGAATTCCAGTGAGGGCTCACGACGACTGCTGACTCAACTGCTCCAGGAACTGGACGGGGTGAAAGGTCGCGACAGTGGACTGCTATTCCTGGCCGCTACTAACGAACCATGGTTGCTTGATACTGCCTTGTTACGACCCGGTCGCTTTGATGAACGTTGCCTGGTTCCGCTCCCTGATCTACCGGCCCGTGAAGTGTTACTCCAGCTCCAGTTAAAAGACTGCTGGCTGGCTGACGACGTCGACTTTGTCTGGCTGGCTCAGCAAACGGAACGTTATAGTGGTGCTGACTTGATGTGCCTGTGCGAACGGGCCAAGCAGATCCCATTCCGGGAAGCGGTGCTGCAGGGAACGGACCGTCCGATTAGCCAAAGTGACCTGCGCGAATCGCTGCAGTCCGTGCAACCCTCTATTTCAACGGACGTCGTCAAGAAATTTGATGACTATGAAGCCAACGTGTGAAGTCGCTGCCTTTTATCTCTATTGCCTGTTTTGATTGATCTACCACCATGCAAAGTTTATTGAGCGAACTGATCAACCGGCTTTTTCGCAAACCCGCGGAAGGGAAAAAAAGCGAGTTGCAAGCGGTTGCGCGAGTTGCAACCGAGATCAACTGCAACGATGAAATCTCTATCGATCATACCTTGTGTGCTTTTAACAAAGAGCGGCTGGTCAACACCTATCGTGATCGGGCTCCCGATAGCATGCCGGCCGACGAAGACTGGTGGCTGATTCCCACAGACGAGTTTCCTGTCACGTTAACGGTCGATATCGACCAGGACATGATGGAAGTGGACGTGATGGTTCGGCTGGAAGCAGAAACGGAACTGATGGAACTGATGGCAGACCGAAAACTGCTGACGGTGGAAGACCTTGTCCCATTGCTGGAAGAGGAATTAAGCAGCCTGGCCGACGAGCCCGAGGAAGTAGACACCCAGCGACTGATCGACCTGGGAAAACCGCAGCGAGAGCGGCTACGGGCACGGTATAGTCTGCGATTACAGAAAAAGGGGCTTCGTTGCACTGATATTAGTCGTTTTGAGCTGCTCTTACCCCCCGCCGGTTCGGTCATCCTTTCAGCCAGCGACCTCGAGGCGGCAGGAGAAGAGAACCAGTTGCATCCACTTCGTGCTCGCCAGCAGCTGCAGGAAAGGCTGGCCGAGGCAAACGGACAATCACGTCAATTCGTCAACAAGCTGTTAGTAGTTTACCTCCTTGGCGGGCTGCTGGTTTTTGTCGGATCGCTGGCCCAGGGTGGCCTCACTGCTAGTGGTTTTCGTGACGCACTGGCTTTCTTGATGGCTTTCCTGGTACTGATGTTCTTCGTGCGGTTGCTGATTTCTCCGGCACGCAAGTATGACAACGCTTATATCAAGGATTTAAAGGGAGTAGCCAGCCAGGCTGGTATCTCCTTCCATCGTTTACGAACACTGGTAGCACGTGACTACAAGGACCTGGACGGTACGATTGACTGGGATCGTTGAGTTAACAAGGCGAATTTTTTATCCGGTCGGAAACCAATAACAGCTTTTCCTGAAACATTTACTAGGCAGGCATTTGAGATATGGCTTCCCAGCGAAAGCAAACTGTTAAGGAAAACACCATGGCTAGTTCAAATTCGGTCATTGATATCGATACCGCTTCTTCGCTTGACACCGAACTGATGACCACCCGTGACGTGATGGCTTTCCTGAACTTTTCCCGCACCAAGGTTTGGGAACTGGTGCAACACGAACAATTGCCCGCCTTCAAACTGGGTGGTGACTACCGCTATCGACGATCTGAAGTCATTCAGTGGCTGGAGCGATACCGGGTCCATCATTGATCGTCCGCGAAACGGCGCTGCCTGGAGAAGAAACCAATGTCATGGGCGATGATGCTCCACCAACTGGCGTTTCAAGGGGCCTATGATGCATGACGTTTTTCTAAGCCACTCCTCTAAGGACAAAGAAGTTGCCGATGCCGTCTGTGAGTCGCTCGAAAGCCAGGAAATAGGCTGTTGGGTCGCACCGCGTGACATCCGGGTAGGTGTTGAGTGGGGAGAGGCAATCGTCGAAGCCATCGAGGATGCCAAGGTATTCGTCGTGATCATCTCCTCGCACTCGAATGAGTCACCACACGTAAAGCGGGAAATCGAACGGGCGGTTAACAAAGGGCTCAGCATCATCCCGGTGAGAATCGATGACGTGCCGTTGTCGAAAGCGCTCGAGTATTTTCTCGGCTTAACCCATTGGCTCGATGCAACCACTCCACCGCTTCAAGATCACCTCGAAACACTCACCTCCCGCAT
>JAYGDG010000136.1:0-4578 GCA_046583015.1 Pirellulaceae bacterium
ATCGGGATCGGCGTGGGGCGTCCGTTCTCCTGCCAGGTAGGGAAGAAAATTCAATCCCTCGCTGCCGGCAATTATTTTCTTTGCTTCCCGGTTCAGTAGCTTGTAGGGATCACCCTGCTGTCCCGCTTCCGCACACAACTGCTCGACAAACCACTGCAGTGCCCCTCCGGCGGTTAAGCTCACGCCCATCATGTGCCACTTCCCGTGCACGGCATGACAAAACGTATGCAACCGTCCTGCCGGATCGATTTCCACCTTGTCACTATGGACAAACATGATTCCCGAGGTACCGATCGACGTGGAAAGGATACCACTTTTCACGACACCGGTGCCGACGGCATTGGCAGCGCAATCGCCGGCCCCGCCGACAACCAGGCAATCGGTCGTGAGACCCAGGGTTTTGGCCGCCGCCGGCGTCAGTTGCCCCGTCACCTCCTCGGATTCGTAGCAACGGGCAAACAGGTCCACATCCAATTCCAGTCGCGAGAGCAGCTTCCTGGACCAGTTCCGCTTGGCCACGTCCAGCAGCAGCATTCCGCTGGCATCGGAGACATCGGTGGCCAGTTCCCCGGTCAGGCGCCTGCGCACGTCATCCTTGGGCAACAGAATATGCCTGGTCTTTTCAAACGTCCGCGGTTCATGGTTTCGCAACCAGAGGATCTTGGGAGCCGTAAAACCGGTCAAGGCGGGATTGGCAACCATTTTGATCAGTTGTTTTCGACCGCCGGCCCGTTGTTCAATCTCGTCACACTCGGCTGCTGTCCGTTGATCATTCCAGAGCAATGCCCGGCGCAGTACTTTGCCCTGTGCATCCAGGAACACGGAACCGTGCATCTGACCCGACAGGCCGATCGATCGAACCTCGGCCTTCTTAACCTTGGCCTTTCGCACCACTGCGCGGACCGTCTTGACCGTCGCTTGCCACCAATCCTCCGGATCCTGTTCACTCCACAAGGGTCGCGGATGATAACAAGGGTAGTTGGCCGTGGCCTCGGCCAGGATCTTCCCCCGTTCATTGATCAACAGTGTCTTGGTGCCGGAAGTCCCGATATCAATTCCCAGAAAATAACTCATGACTCTGCATACTCCCTCTGCGGTCGAACATCCACGATCAATCTTTCGGCAGACCGATTGTAACGGTTGGGGAAAAGTGGTGGCAACGGGACGCCCAAAACATCTGCACTGCAACGTTCCCCAAGCAGCCCAGTAGCCAAAATCGCAATTGCTGTTTAGCCGACGTGCCGTTTCCGGTAGATTCGTCCCAATGGCTCTTTTTATCCTGCACGTTCCCCTTTATCCTGTATTGAACTCCACTCATTTAGATGCCGTAGTTACTCAAATCAACGCCTCTTCTAAACGATCATCCCTCGAGAACATCCCTGATGCCCTCCCCTGCTGCTAAAGAGCCTGTTCCCGGCAAACATCGCTGGCTCCTGTTGCTGGTAATCGGCCTGGTAGCCGGTGGCTGCCAGCAACAAACCGATTCGACCGGGGATGACAGCAGTGCCACCGTCCCTGAGCGTCCCTTGCATGTAACGGTTACCGATGATCCTGAACTGGCCAAGGCGATTGCCCGGGAGTGGAAATCACGGGCAGGCATGGAGATTACCGTCGAGAACATCACGACCGCCCAGCTGCGTGAGAGCAAACGGCTTAAAACGGATCTCATTATTTACCCCGCCGCCCATCTTGGCGACCTGGCAGAACAACGACTGCTGTTACCACTGCCCAAGTACCTTTCTGACAAACTTCCACAGCACAACAAGGGCCTATTGCCGATCGCCAAGAAGACTGAAGTTTCCTGGGGTCCCGAGCAGTACGCCGCCTCCTTTGGTTCACCTCAGCTACTACTCTATTATCGTCGTGACATTTTCAGCGAGTTAGAGCTGCAGGTACCAGAAACCTGGCAGGACTACCAGCAACTAGTGACTGTTTTATCCGACCGCGAAAAGGTCGCTGCCTGGATCGGTGATAAAAACCAGCCATGGCAGGCGGCGGCTGAACCTCTGGGACCAGGATGGGCCTCGGTGACCCTGCTGGCACGCGCCGCTGCTTATGTCCGTCACCCCAATCAATATTCCGGGGCCTTTGACTACCTTTCGCTGGAACCGTTAATTAGTCGTGCTCCCTTCGTGCGTGCGCTGGAGGAATTACAGAAGGCCGCCTCGCCGATTGCAATTGACCAGCTGACGGCGACACCAGCCAGTGCCCGGCAACTGTTCTACCAGGGCCACGCCGCCATGGCGCTAAGCTGGCCCTCCCTGGCGGCAACTCACTTGACCGAGCAGTCGGCCAGTGAAGCGGTCTCGCCTGCTTGGGCACTGCTGCCAGGTTCCCGCGAAGTTTACAATGCCAGCGATAGCATCTGGGAGACGTTGCCCCGGCAGGAATCTGCCCACGTCCCCTTGCTAGCCATTTCAGGACGGCTGGGCTCCATTTCACGTAACAGCAGTCACCCTCAATTTGCCGCTGACAGTTTGTTGCGCTTGACCAGTAGCAAATGGAGTGCGTCCATTTCGCGTCGCAGTCCCTTCACCGCGATGTTTCGTGCTAACCATCTGGCCGACGCCATCCCCTGGATGGACGTTGGCACTGAGACCATCGCGGCCGATCAATTTGCGGATGTCCTACGGCAGTCAAACAACAGTGCCCGCGTCATGTTCTGCCTCAGGATTCCGGGGCGAGACCGTTACCTGGCCGCCCTCGATAAGGCCGTCTTAGGCGTCCTGCGGCAAGAATCTTCAGCCAGCGAAGCATTGGCCGATGCCAGCCACCGGTGGGAAGAGATCACCGACCAACTGGGCCGCCAGGAACAAGGCCGCGCCTATCGGCAAAGCCTGGGGTTAGAACCATAACAACTGTTTAGACAACCAGTTACGCTGGGGGTTGGATCTAGACACCTTTTCACGGGCCAACTAGAATACCGCTTGTCGAATCGATTCCGGGCCCAGCTGCCCGGTAACATCGACTTTTCGGGGCCGTAGCTCATTTGGGAGAGCGCTGCGTTCGCAATGCAGAGGTAGAGGGTTCGACCCCCTTCGGCTCCACTTGATCGGGTTGCACTGGGTGACAACCTGTCGCACTACTTGGCCTGAGCCGTTGCCTGGCAGCGGCTCTTGGCGTTTCTTGTGCCAGCGGTTCGCTGCCGCGAAGTTTGCGTTGATCCAGGCATTATGTGAAGATAATCGCTCAACGCGAAGATCCACCACGCGATCTCCAGATTCCCTTTTCCTGTTGAGAAAGTCATCGAGCCATGCGACTTTTGCTAACCCTCTCACTGTCGCTTGTCACGCTGATCACCCTCCCTTGCCTGGCAGCAGAGCGGCCCAACATCCTCATCATTTTGACCGACGACATGGGGTTTTCAGATCTAGGATGTTTTGGCGGCGAGATTGAGACGCCCAACCTCGATCAACTGGCCGCCGACGGATTGCGTTTTACCGAGTTCTACAACACGGCCCGCTGCTGGCCGACACGGGCTACCCTGCTGAGTGGCATCTACAGTAATAATCTCAAGAAGTCCCAGGTCACGATTGCCCAGCTACTCCAAACCGCCGGCTACCAGACTGGCATGGTCGGTAAGTGGCATTTGGGGCGTAACCCGCAGAAGGACGGGCCGATCCAACGCGGCTTTGACGACTTCTACGGAACGATGACTGGAGCTGGCTCCTTCTGGGACCCCTACACGCTGGCCCGCAATACCGAGTTCACCAAGATCGATGGTGACGGCTACTACTATACTGACAAGATCGGCAGTGAAGCGGTCCGCCAGATCAAAGGATTTACCAAGTCGGAGAAGCCATTCTTTCAGTACGTGGCCTTCACTGCTGCCCACTGGCCGCTGCATGCGCCCGAGAAGTCGATCCAGAAATATCTTAAGCTGTACGAAGGCGGCTGGGAAAAACTGCGCAACGACCGTTACGCCCGCATGCTCAAGATGGGCATCATTGACGAGCAGCGCTTTCCGTTGCCACCACTGGAAAGTCGCGTCAAACCGTGGAAGACCATCGACCACAAGCCGTGGCGCATCCGCAATATGGCGATTTATGCGGCCATGGTCGATCACATGGACCAGGCCGTCGGAAAGATTGTCCAGTCGCTGCGCCAGACCGAGCAACTGGAAAACACGCTGATCATTTATTTTCACGACAACGGCGCCTGCCCGGAACATCTCAGCGGCAATGGATTCAACACGGCCAACAACATCCTGGCTGCCGCCAAGAAGGCTGGCCAGACCGTTGCCGTGGGAGACCAGTTTGACGTCCCGATGGGCGGACCGCTGACCTACGGCAGCGTGGGACATAACTGGGCCTGCGCCCAAAACACACCGATGCGACGCTACAAGATGAACGTCCATAATGGGGGTGCTTGCACGCCGGCCATCATGCACTGGCCGGCGGGTCTGAAAACAAAGGCCGGCTCGATCTCATCCCAGCGAGGTCACGTGATCGACATGATGGCCACTTGCCTTGACCTGGCCGGTGCCAAGTACCCGGAGAAGTTCGAGGGGGAGACACTCGCACCCCATGAAAGCCTCTCGCTGGTGCCGGTCCTAAAAGGCAACACCATCGACCGGCA
>JAYGDG010000619.1:0-1922 GCA_046583015.1 Pirellulaceae bacterium
CCTGGATCAGATTCAAGCCACCATAAATGCCAGTTAGGCCCGCGGCGGTTGTGCGGTCGACAAACGTTCCATCTCCCTGGTTATGGAAAAAGTAAACCTGGCCCCGGGGGTCCCAGGTCGAGCTAATAATGTCCAGCAAGCCGTCATTATCAAAATCATCCACGATCGCACCACCACTTAAATTGAAGGAATCTACTTTCAACCATGAGGCAATGTTGAAGAAACGGGGAAACGATTCCTCGGAATGAAAAGTTTCCGGGGAAATAAGCATTTTCGCGGGTACCTGGCTCGGGTAACCGCCGATCGCCATGTACGAGATGTTCAGTAACCAGCGGGCCGTTGCGTGTTGGGGGTTTTTCTCCAGCAACAACATTAGGAACTCAATCGCTGCCTTGGTATGCTCCTGTTTCACATGAATTCCCTTGCCTCGGATTGGCAACAGGCAACTGTCGGCCGTGTGGTTCGCAACACAGTTTTCATTTTCAGCGATTCGGAAATGAGCTAGCGCTGTCATCAGCAAGAGCAACTCGTGCTGGTCGTCTTCGATAGCGGGTTCAACTTGTGCCGCAAACTGGCAGGCGGTTTCAAAATACGTCACCGCCTGTTGGCTCTGCCCCAACCGTAACATGTGCTCGGCAACTAGCCAGTTGAACTTGAAACGATCAGTCGTCGATGCGTCTTCAGGAAGATTCGCGAGGTCATCCAGTGCCTTCTTGCTATCGGCAGCACCCAGGAAAGGGTTCTCTTGCTGGGTGCTTTCCTTGATCGACCTTAACAGCGAGATCATCCGTTGATGACTGGCCGCAGCCGCCTTTGGGGAGATCGTCACTTGACCTCGAGGCATCCACCACCAAACCCCCACGCCACAGACGATGAGGCTAAGTCCAACAGAAATCAGGGTTTTTCTCATGAGACATGCTTGAGGTTGTCTGGCGGGGGGAGCCAATTACGTATTTCACCAGGAGTTTTTAGTTCAATTTTCCAGAAAAAGAGCTTACTTCTCGAAACATAATCAGCGTTCTGGGTTTTGTTTAAACTGGTAGATGTTCTCTATCTAAGCGAATCTCTTGGAGATAGTATAGTGATGAACTTCTTCGAATAAATGAACACCCGAGCGGTGAGCTGTTTTTTCTTTAATTTTGGGGTTTAAAGTCATATGAAATTGTTTCAATCTGGATTGTTGTGCTTCTGTTCGTTGAGTTGCCTGTTGGTGACACTGGCCGATTCGGCGCAAGCCCAAAACTCTACAAACCAGGATGGTTCTGCTGAATTGTTGGTTGCTCTGCAGGCACCGAGCCGGGGAGTGCGGACTCCCAGTGACGAGCAGCGGGGTGCCTCCCGAAGCCGCAGTGGTGGCGAAGAGGCCAAGAAGAAGGCTGATAGCGACAAGCAACCGGCCGCCGGCTCGGGAAATCGTAGTGGTTCCAGCCGTAGTGGGGGAGACGAAGCCAAGAAAGCGGGTGCCGAAAAGCAACCGGCTGCTGCCTCGCGTAGTCGCAGCAGTTCCAGTCGTGGTGAAGCGAATGCCAATCGTGGTCGGGAAACAACTCGGGTACTGGACGTCGAAGGACTCAAGAAAAGACTCGACATTGCTGTCAAAGCGGGCACCATTACCCGTGAGCAAGCCGATGAGAGGCTGGCCGGATACCGGAAACGACTGGCCCAAGGTCGTGAAAACCAGGCCCGTGAGGGTCAAAACCGTGATGCTTCACGAAGTCGCAGTGGTTCCGGTCGCAATGAATCGAATGCCAATCGCAGTCGGGAAGCGGACCGGGCACCTGACATGGAAGCAGTCAAGAAACGACTTGATGTGGCGGTCAAAGAGGGGATCATTACCCGTGAGCAAGCCGATGAGAGGCTGGCCGGATACCGGAAACGACTGGCCCAAGGCCGTGAAAACCAGGCCCGTGAGGGTCAAAGCC
>JAYGDG010000642.1:0-3369 GCA_046583015.1 Pirellulaceae bacterium
TACCCAGGGCGCGTGCTGCCCACTCACTTCCACTTGTTTCTCATTAACCACGACGTAATCTTTCGGTCCCACGAACTTCAGAGCGATATCAAAGGTATATTCCAGCCGGCCGACCGTCTTGGGTCGCGGGAATCCGAGCCACAGCGTCCCGAGTTTGTCACGACGGTCGCCCGGCGCTCCCAGGTTCAATGACATCGTCTTCACCGGCAACTGGAGTCCAGTCGCACTGTAAAGCTTCCAGGTATCGCGATCCGGTCGCGGTTCAAAGACAAAGGTAGCCGTCATCTGGAACTGGCAGACGCAACCTGCACTCGCTTCTGGCACCATCAGCAGTCCATTCCCGGGAATGGCGTTGACCCAGCAACCCAGTCGATGGCCGGCAAAATGTGTCGTGCCACTGTCTTTTTCCAGGTCATAGTAGCCGGTAAAACCGCTCCGGAAGAACAGCATCGTGGGTGTCGCTGTCAGGGGTCCGCAATGGTGTCCCGGGCGACTGAATTGCCAAACGGTTTCTTCGCCGGTCACCGGGTGAGGTCGTTTTTTCTCCACACCGGTATGGAGGTCAAAGGCCCATGGCTCGGCATAGATTTCACCTTCCAGGACAATGGGTCGATGCCGATAATTGGCATCCTTGGCCCACAGTTTCTTGCCGCTTATCGCATCCAGGACAATCAGTCGTCGCTGGCTGAACTGCCCCGAGAGAAACTGTCGCCAGTAATGCCCATTGGCGTTGGCACCACAGATCACCACGTGCCCGTCATGGTACATGAGCGTGAAATTACCACCACCGATTCCGACGCCACTGCAATCGGTCACATCAACGGCCTCGGACCAAAGCAACTTACCCGTGCTGGCATCGAGTGCCACGGCCAGGCGGACGTCGAGTGCCTTGAGTTCCGCTTCCTTTTTCTTCGCTTCTTCCGCTCCCAGTTTCTTCAGCGCCGTCTTATCCTCGCGCAACAGTTCCTCGCGTTGCTCCGGGGTGATGGAACTGTCGATAAAAAAGACCCGGTTGTCGCCGATGGCGATCGTCACGTGCATGACGTTCTTGCCACGATAACGCCAAATTTCCTTACCTGTTTTCGGATCGACTGCAAAAATTGAATCGGTCGCGTTTTCCACCAGGTGGCCCCGGCGTCGCAACGATGCCTGCAGATCCTTGCGAATGGTACTGGTGCCGAAGAGCATTCCATTCCAGTGAGCAACATAACCCCAAACACGCGGGATCTTGTCGGTTGCCTGTGGCGACTTGAACTTCGATATCACTTTTCCCGTCGCCGCGTCGAGCATCGTGCACGTATCCTCGACGGCGATAAAGACGGCATCCTCAGAAGCTGCAAAGTTACTCGTATCCTGGTTATTAAAAACACCAGTCCGAAGAGCACCCGGATTCTTGTACTCCCAGAGAAACAAACCGTTGTAGGCATCATAGGCTTCCACGCTATCCACGCTCTGGATAAACATCCGGCCGTTGGTGGAAAGAGGGGCAGAAGCAGCATCGTGCCGGTTAATCATCTTGGTCGGACCAGGATCGCCGTACCATAAAACCCCCAGGTCTCCCTTCACCCGGTAATCACGACTCATCGACGTATTGGCCGGATCACCGTACTGGTGAGACCACTGACCAACTCCCGGTAACTTGCCACGGGAAACCGTCGCCGTGGGAGCAGCAGCCGCAGTCGCGGTGGTCACGGAACTGGCCGCCTCCACGCCAGCACCTTGTAGTACTTTCTGCAGGCTCTTAACGGTCACTCCCTGCTCAGTCGCCGGCGCGGCCCGCGGAACACTGAGTGCAACCTGTCCACCGTTAGGCTTAATGCAACGTGTCCAATCTTCTGTCTTGACAGGCAACTTGCCTTTCACCAGCATCGTGTCGGAGACGACCAGGTTGGCAAAGTAATTTGAGAAAGGCAGCTTGTCCGGATCGCCCTGCACCACGGTGATCCGCGACCCGTGCAATCCTGCTCGATCCAACATCTTGCGTGAACGGGCCACTTTTTGCGGATCCGATTCAATGGCATAAATTGTCAAGCTCGTTCGCTGGGCCAACTCGTAGGCCAGGCGACCTTCTTCGCTTCCCAGGACCAGGCAAAAACCTCGCTCCACCCCAGTGTTCTTGACAATCGCTTCCGCAGCCTGCTGGTAAACAGGTGTCAACTCATCCGCCGGATAGGGATTCTTGACATAGCTGGTTGGCCAGTGGGCGACTTCCTGGCTCGGCGGCGACACCCGCTGGGCTTCGAAGCCGTAGATCTTTCCCTGATCGGTACTCACGTAAAGTCGTCCATCATCCACAACCAGTCCCACCGCATCGCCGTCAACCTTTGCCTGCCAGATATGCTTACCGGTCTCCAGGTGGTAGGTCGCTACTTGATTCTCACCCCCGGCCACCAGCAAGTTACCGGTGACCACCAGTGACGATGCCAGTTTCGTGGGCGTCTCCCAAAGGGAGCCGACCTTGCCCAGCTCGCTAATCTGGGCGGTCAAGGCGGCAGTCTGTTTACGATATTCGTCCGGTTCCAAGTCACTGTGATTGCGCTGCAAGTCTCTTTGCTGCAATTTCAGGGCCTGTCGCTTCTTGGTCGCCGTCGCATGCTTGGAACGGTCGAGGGCCACCAGTTTTGAGCCAGTCAACACAAACCCCTTGTCCCCGGCAATGGTTAGCTGTTTACCATCGATCCAGGCAAATCCAACTGCGCCGGTTTTTTGGTCCAGCGCCAGAAAGTGTTCCGCTCCCGCCGTGTAAATTTGGCCGTCGGCCAGCATGGCGCGCGTCCCACCAACGACGCCACCAGCGGTGGTCCGCCAACTGTGGGTCAGCTGGTGCACCTCTTCACCGTCACTGCGACGAAATGCGGCTGGCAGTGCCCCTCCAGAGGGTACGAAGAGCAGTTCCTTGCTGGAAAGCAGGTATCCTTGTGGCGAGAGCGGATTGCGCCCGGCGTCCTGCTGGCTGATACGATCGTTGATCCAAACGGTTTTTCCCGTCGCCGCATCGACCGCCACCAGGTAAACGTTCTCGTGGGGAATCACGCCGGCGGCAAAGTAAGCGATCCCGGCATCAACCAGGACTCCGGTCCGGAGCGGCCATCTTGAAATCATCCGACCCCTGGCCAGCAGGCGTTCGTCGCGAGGCGAGGGACGCATTTTCCAGACGACCTTGCCGTCACTGGCGGCCAGGCAATAGGCGTAACCATCATCGGAACCAAAGTAGACTTTTCCATCGGCCAGCGTGGGAGCCAGGCGAATGGGGCCATCCGTGTAAAACGTCCAAAGAAACTTACCTGTCGTAGCATTCACGCAATAGAGGTTGTGATCAACCGATGAGCCGAAGAACAGTCGTCCACCGGCACTGACAACATCCAGGGC
>JAYGDG010000725.1:0-3186 GCA_046583015.1 Pirellulaceae bacterium
CAGTGCTGCGACCTTTGCACAGGATGACATTCTCGGCGACATTGAGGCGAAGGCCAAGAAAACACAGGCTGCCGAGAAGTCGCCTGCAGAACCGTCGCCTCAGACGGGTGAAGCTGCGGAACCCACTCAGCCGGATCAGCCGCCGGCCGGAGACGAATCGTCTCCTGGGAAGGATCAGCAGTCGGGTGATGAGTCGTCCGATGGCGAGGCAGCGGCCGAGGAAGAATCGGGGAGCGAAGAGCCAGGCAGGTTTGCACAGTTCCTGGACTCAGGGGCACTTGGCCTGTTGCTTGCCGGCGGCATTTTTTATGTGGCCCATTCTCTTGATGGGCATCCTGGCAGTGGGAGTGATCATCGAACGTTACCGTAGTTTAAAGATGCTGAAGGTCGATGATTTCAAGATTCGCCATGAAGTCCAGGAACTGCTCTACGACGATAAGATCGAAGAGGCACTGGCACTTTGCGACCAGGAACAGGGGCCGGTGCCCGCGGTGCTTTCTGCAGGCTTGCGGAAATATTACGTGCTGCGCAAACTCAATTATGATGCGGCGCGGACCGAAGAGCAGGTGGTCAAGGCGATGGACGATTATAGTGTCCACATCGTGGCCGGACTGGAACGACATATCCCCGTGCTGGCCACGATTTCTAGTGTCGCTCCCATGCTGGGCTTCCTGGGAACGGTCCAGGGGATGATCGTTGCCTTCCAGCAAATCGTGGAGAAGATGGGAGAAACGAATATCGTGGAAGCCGCTGCCAGCGGTATCCAGGTTTCGCTGCTGACGACTTGCTTCGGATTGATCGTTGGAATTCCGGCATTCGTCGCCTTCAACTACTTCACGAGCGTGATCAACAATTTTGTCCTGCAGGTTGAACAGTCTGCCACGGACTTGATCGAAGGGGTAACCATCCAGTTAGCTGCCGCCGGCGATCCGGTTAGCCAGGGGAACCAGGAGTAGCCAATGAAAGAGCGGCAGCGGCGAAAACTCCTGGTGGAACCACCTGCTAGTGCGACAGGAGATATTGCCTTTAACCTGATCATCTTTTTCCTGGTCTGCGCCTCGGTGCAACCGGATAGTGGACGCGAACAGGTGCTGCCGCGAAGTGAGAAGCAAGAGCAAGAGCAGAAACAGTTAGACAACATTGAGGTGCAACTGACGCGCGACAGGGTTTTTTTTAATGGCAGCCCGGTGGGACTGAAGAATTTCCCGCAAAATTTCCGGGCAGTCCTCACCAAGGCTCTGCAAAACAAGACCTCGCAATCAGATCGTGTCGTGGTCGTGAAGAGTAAACCCGAGACCCCTTACTCTTACTGGATTACGATTACCGAGATTATCGAACAGTCCGGTGGTATCGTGACCATCCAGCGTGAAGAAGAGCAACAAGTCATCGTGTCCGGGTCCTAGGTGCGGAGGAAGATGAGATGAAAATCAAACGCCGCGTATCCCAGGCGGAAGTTCCCAGCATGGCAATGGGAGATATCGCTTTCAACCTGCTGATCTTCTTCGTGATTCTCGCGCGTGCCCAGGATGATAGCCACCTGCACTGGGAACCGGCCACGGCAACTGAGATCACTGCCTCTGCAACGGCGAAAGTGGTTGTCCTGAT
The DNA here is from genome assembly GCA_046583015.1 of Pirellulaceae bacterium. Classification (GTDB taxonomy): domain Bacteria; phylum Planctomycetota; class Planctomycetia; order Pirellulales; family Pirellulaceae; genus JAZADA01. Next base: position 1,606 of record JAYGDG010000725.1, read on the forward strand.
TGATAGTGACAATCGTTTTTATGTAAACGGACAACAAGTGGGAGAAACTCAGTTGGCCGGTGAGATCGATGCCTTACTGGGTGACGCACCTGCCGGTGACCGAACCGTGATGTTGAAAGCACATAAGGATGCTCAGGCAATGTACTTTGAGCCTGTCATCGAAGCGATTAGTGAAAAGGGTGGAGACCTGATACATGTACTTGAACAGAAACAGGAATAGACCATGAATGATCGAGACCAACAGCCTGATCAACGTCCCGCCAGTGGAATTGGCCGTGACCTTCGGTCCGCGCGGGATAATGGCAAGGCATCGCTGCAGGAATTGCGAGAATTTGTCGGTACCCTCAAGGGACGGCGTCCCCAGGAGGTGATGGGAATTGTCGCAGGCAATAGCCTGGTAAAGGGCATCGAGATGTCGGCCATCGGTTTCGTGGTCGTGCTACTCGTGTTTACAGCCATTCCGTTCTATTTGGCGGGTGATGAACCCGCGGCTAAGAAGTCACCAGCTTCTAGAGCCAGTAGTAAGACCAGCCAGCAACCAGCCACTGGGAAACAGGCTCAAACCGGGACCGCTAACTCCCGAGACGATGTCATGGATAAGACGGGTATCGGGGAAACAAAGACCTTCGATGCGGACGAGAATCCACTCGAGAAAAAACTGGATAACTTGCTCGATGGCGTGAAATAACAGGATTACCGGCAATGCAATGGCAGTCTTTCTTCGACCGAAAACAGCAGGCAACACTCATGGTGGTGGCACTGGTCGCCTGGGTCTGGACCGCTGTAATCGTCGACTGGCTGTGGGTATTTTACTTGCCAGTCATAATCCAGTATGTGCTTCTTGGATTGATCACCGTCGCTAGTGGCGGCTGGCTCGCCGTGACTTCCGAGAAGCATGGTACCAAGACCGTCTGGTTTTGGCTGGTGTTGACAGTCACGTTCCCTGTTTTCTGGCAGTTCTCACTCTACAACTGCCACCATTTCGGCCTCGAACTTTTGAGTGTTTACGTGGCAAGATTTGGTCTGGCCATCCTTTTCTTAATCGGCCTGGTTTGGAGTGTCTGGGGCGTGGAACAAATCGCTCAGGGGATCGAGTTGTATCGCCGTCAGCAGAGGGAGTTTGATCTACAGGCCGTTCTTCAGAAAAAATATCGCAGTTCCACAACCAAGACCTGGAATCCATTCGACCCGGAAGCCTGGTATTACGGCCACAAGTCTCCCCGACTGAACCAGTCCCTTTCCGGTTTCGTCAGCTACTGCGCCACGTTCCTGCTGGTTTGTGTCATCTTGAGCCAGCTAAGGGGATGTACCCAGTACTACGATTTGCCCGCCGGCGGTGGGGAGCAGCGGACGGTTGCCCAGGTGGTGAAGATCCAGAAAATCATTCGCAAGAGATTCGTCATCAATCCTTACAGTGCGATCCTGTTTAATGTGCCGGAAATCGACGAGGTGAAACTGGAGTTAGAGGAAAAAACGGCTCACCAGTACAAGATTGGTTACGGTGAAGGGGAAGGAGCCGGGTTTGCCGGGGGTACGTCCAAGGGGGTGGTCGGCTTTTTTCGTCTTGAGTATTCCGGCGGA
>JAYGDG010000021.1:0-3351 GCA_046583015.1 Pirellulaceae bacterium
AAAGCAGACGGTAAGATGCCATGAAGTGCGGGTTGTTGAGCAGCACGGTCAACCAGAACATGAGCAGCAAGTTATTGATACCGGATTGATCAGACAGCACCAGGCTGTTGTTCTGCCTGACCGAATCTTGCTGCTGCTCAACTTGCACGGGATCCGGTTCGCTCGGCTTTAACTGCGATATCACTTCCGGATTGAGCCACAGGTAAACCAGGAATCCTGTGATCACCAGGATCGAAAGACCACCCACGCAAAGACTGTCGACCAGCGGGTTATGAATGGATGGATTCTCAAACTCGACCGGTGGCCTGCGTTTCTTCGGTTCTGGCCGACTCGTTTCACCCGTTTGACTGTCAGCCATTATGATCCCCTGCAACTGCCGTCATCAGCGTAAGACGACAGCACGCGGCCAGTTCCGCACACAATTCAACCCTCATGGGGCGCGATTATAGAGATCGCAGCCAAACGACGCAATTGAATCTTACTGCTCACCAGCAAGCTGCCTCGACGGTTTTTTGGCGGTCAGCGCATGCCCGCCTGGATGATTTTCTGGACATCCACGCTGTCGGGCAAAGCAGCCAGCGTAACGGGTTGCCAGGCATCAAGCGTCTCCTGCTCCATCGCTTTAAGCAATTCTTCAATTCGCTCAATTTCCGCACGGGCAAATAACGACATTTTATCAAATGCCCCCACGATCTGCTGATACGCAGTCGTCCCCCGCCGTGGAAGCACTCGCTGCGCCTTGATCCAGGCAATCAACTGGTAAACGTTGCTAATATCCGCGGGCACATCCTCGACGTTGGGACTGTCCGGACGAACAGGAAAATACTCGCTTCCTGCGCGGGCAGCAGGCTTCACCTGCTGTTTCATCAATGGCTCCAGCGCGGTGAACGGAACCCGGTTCTCAAAGACCCGGAAAGCGACCCACAGCTGACTCCATTGTCTGACGCTGAGATCTTCTCCCAGGCGAATCAATGCCAGCTGACGTGATTGCCGGCCCCAGCGCTCGGCCCGCCGCAAGTACAAGCGACGGTTCTTCTGCAATCGTTGCAGCGCTGCTTCCAATTCACGTGCCACCTGGCGTTTGATATGGGCAACCGCCCGTTGCCCAGCGGCCACGGCTGCCAATAACTCCGCCCGGGCCACGTTCAGCTTGTAAACACCCCACTGCTGCAAGAATTCCAACTGCAACTCCGCCAGTCGAAACCAGCGATCAAAGGCCTTGTCCCGTTCGGTCTCCATGATGCAGCTCCTTTCCACCGGTCAACAGAATTTAGCCAGCCCTGTGAAATCGACAAGAAAGGAAAAGACCGCTGTCCAGACAACCTTGTTAACACCAGTCACTCTCTTGCAAAACGTCAAATACGTCCTTAGGATCAACTTAACGCCTCTTCCCAGGTCCATTCTCTCGCAGGGACATTTCTCATGAAGAAACCATTCTGCCAGCTGCACTACTGGCTACTGGCACTTTTACTGACCTGCGGCGGCTCAACCCTGGCCGCTGATCAGCCGACCGGAATCCTGGCCAAGGGAACTCCCTTTGAAACTCCCTATTACATCCAGGAGACGGGGCAGCCGGGACCCACCATGGTGATCACCGGCGGGGTACATGGCAATGAACCGTCGGGCGCCTACGCGGCTGAACAAATTCGCCACTGGAAAATAACACGCGGCAAAGTCATCGTGATTCCACGCTCCAACGTACAAGCACTAAATATCAACAAGCGATTGACTCCCGATATTGCCGAAGAGCTTAGCAACCTGAACCGAAACTTTCCCCGCATGGGAATAAAAGAACCACCCCGCGGCGTCCTGGCAACCAGCATCTGGGAACTGGTCAAGAAGCATCAGCCCCAGTGGCTGGTCGATCTGCACGAAGGGTATGATTTCAATCGCATTAATTCCAAAAGTGTCGGCAGCACCATCATTTCCTCCCGAACACCCGCTGCCCATGAAGCCACGGCCCTCATGCTCTCAGCACTGAACGTCACGATCGAAGAGGAAAACAAGAAATTTCGCCGCCGCGGCCCTCCCATCGACAGCAGCCTGGCCCGGGCAGCCAATGAACACCTGGGAATTGAATCGCTGATCCTGGAAACCACCTTCAAGGAACAGCGACTTCCCAAGCGGGCTCGTCAGCACCGCATCATGATGCATCGACTCATGACCCATTTGAACATGCTCGATAAGAGTGTCACGGTCGAAACCGTCGCTGCCAGTCCCCAGCCAGCGAAAACTTTTCGAATTGCCATCTACGATGCTCCCGGTACCGCCGGACCAGGCATTCCAAAACTGCATGAACACTTCCACCGACAAACATCGATTCAACTGGTTCGTGTCAGCCCGGCCGATATTGCCGCCGGCATCCTGGATCAATTCCAGCTGGTGATCTTTTCCGGCGGTAGTGGCAGCGCCCAATCCAAGTCACTCGGAGAAGCCGGGCGGAAACAAGTCCGAGACTACATTCACAGTGGTGGAGGCTACGTCGGCATCTGTGCCGGTTCTTACCTGGCCTGTGAAGGGTTTTCCTGGGGGCTGAACGTACTGGACGCCAAAACCGTCTCCAACAAATGGCGTCGGGGCCGGGCGATCGTCAAAATCGAGCTGACGCAGCCAGGTCACAACCTGCTGGGCAAACTAGAACATCCGGCCGACATTAAGTATGTCAACGGCCCCATCCTGGCGCCTGCCAACTCGGCCGACATCCCCGATTTTCAACCGCTGGCTTTTTACCGCTCGGAAATCGCCGAGAACGACAGCCCCAAGGGGGTCATGATCAATTCCCCGGCAGTCGTCTCCGGCAGCTTTGGCAAGGGACGCGTGGTCTGCTTTGGACCGCATCCAGAACAAACGCCCGGCCTGGAAGCCATGCTTTGGCGCTCCCTGCTGTGGGCCGCCAACCGCCCGCTGGAAACACCCTTGCCCGCGCCACTCAAGCCGGCAGTCGCCCCGGCAGCAAAAGAAGCGCCAGCTCCCAAGTAAGCAGCCTGGTCAAAGAGACTGCTGCTCTTCTTGCCGGGCCACCTGGGAACCAGCCTGCTCAACAGCGGCAGAGGCCGAACTGGCTGGATCCAACAGCGGATTGGTGTGATTCAAATGGACAAATCGCACCTTGGCCCGTTCGGTCTCTGGCAACGACGCCAGCCGCTGCAGGGTCTGCAAGACGGTTGGGTGGGGCACGTCCTGCAGAGAACGGCCAACTAACTCATCTCCATCAAAAAAAGTGCCGTCGACATAAGCCACATCAACCTGGCCTAAAAGCTCCTCCAGCGATGGCCCGGCCTGATCCCAGCCGTCGATATCGGGCAACCAGAGCACGCGCCGCGAGGGGCCACTGATGATCAGCCCGATCGT
>JAYGDG010000036.1:0-2574 GCA_046583015.1 Pirellulaceae bacterium
GCCAGCGTAAAGGCAGCTGCTGTTACCAGCACCGTGATGGATGCCGTTTGACGTCGATCCACTTCGTATGCCCACCAGCCAATCACGCCACCGATAAGGGGAATCAGCCCAATCAACATCAGGTGACTTTCATCAGGTAAAACGCTATCAAGCAGAACCCGACTGCCGACCAGGAAAGCGATGCCAACCACGATCAATGAAATCCAGGAAGTGCGCAGCCAGGCCCGACTGAATTCAGCGTCACGAGAGAGCCAGCGGTCAATAAAGACACCGAAGAACATCGCCACTGCCGGATAGGCTGGCAGCACGTAGTGTGGCAGCTTGGTACCGGAAATTGAAAAGACGGCAATCCAAACAGTGATCCAGGCGATCAACAGCAGGTAGGCTCGACGCTGGCGATCATCGTGGCCCAGGCGCTCAACCATCAACCGCAAACCCTGGTAATTAAAGATGCACCAGGGAAACATCCCCACGCAAATCGCAACCAGGTAATAGAACGGACCCCCATCGTGATTCTCGAAGGTGCTGGAAAAACGACCGACGTTATGCACCAGGAAAAACCCGCGTAGCCATTCACCGTCGGTCTGCAGCCCCACGGCGATATACCAGGGGGCAGCAATGATAGCGACCATCAGCAGCGCCGTCAGCGGTCGCATGGCCCAAATAGTGCGCAAAATCGTTGTCGGCCAGAGCGCATCCCGCAACCAAACGGCAAACCGCTTCAGCCCGTGAGACTCGCGATTCATCCGCTGCCGGGCCAGCAGGTCAGCATGTTCAAAGAGTAGGAACAGGCCCAGGACAGCTGTTGGCAACACAACCCCCACCGGCCCTTTAACCAGGCAGGCTAATCCCATCGATACGTAGATCATCGCCCAGCGGATCCAGGAGATACCCGTATTGCCGGCAGCCGCCGATCGGACAGTCTCCGACGCACCTTCGCGATCCCGATAACGGGCTGCCACAAAAATAACGATCGGTAACGTGCAAAAGAAAAGCAACTCAGGATCGGCAACCGCTGCCCGAGAGATCAACATGAACTGTAAGCAGGTGGCCAGCGCTGCCGCAGACCAAAAACCGGCGCGCGGGGAAAATAACATCCGGCCGGTGTGATACGTTAACAACACCGTCCCGATGCTAAAAATCGCCGAACCAAATCTCAGCGCAAACTCGCTGTTGCCGAAAATCTGGACACCCGCAATCATCACCCAGTACATGAAAGCCGGTTTATGCAGCGATATCTCACCGTTGAAGTACGGAACAACATAGTTGCCCCGCTGCATCATTTCCGTCACCGTACTGCCAAAGTGAGCTTCGTCTTCGTCCCACAGATGCGTCCCCCCCAAGTTGGTGAAATAGATCACCGCGCAGAGCAAGACCAGGATAAATTGATGCCTACCGTGCTCAGACATGGTCTCGCCCACTCACAAACCTGGGTACCGCAATAAGAAGTCACGAGTGTAATGGCCTGGGCAGTCGAGTAACAAGATGAATTGGCTGACACGAGTGGCTGTCAGGCAGTGCTAGCTATTGATCTGAATTGACATCCAGCCGCGATTAGAGCTATAAGACTCCCGGAATCAGCCCTTTCATTCAGGGGTGGCAGGCATAGAGAAGCCACGCAAAGTGGTACTGGTGCTGATGGAAAGCAGTACGCTCTGACCCTGACTGCTACTTCTTTTTCCGTGGAAACATCGCAGGACATGTGTGGAATTTGTGGTATCGTCGGATCGACCAAACCTGGCACGATTGTGACCATGGCCGATGCGATTGCGCACCGTGGTCCAGATGCAGACGGTTTTTACCGGCAAGACAACGTTTCACTCGGGCACCGTCGGCTATCGATTGTCGACGTCCAGCATGGTCAGCAGCCGATGGCTGACGAGAGCGGTGTCGTGGTTGTTTTCAACGGTGAGATTTATAATCATCCCTTGTTGCAAGAAGAGTTAGGGGCGGAAACTCCCTACCAGACCAATTCGGACACGGAGACGATATTACGGGCTTACCGCAAGTACGGAACTAAGTGTGTTGAAGAACTGGACGGGATGTTTGCTTTTGTGCTTTACGACCCCCAGCAGCAATGTTTATTTGGTGCTCGCGACCGATTGGGAAAAAAACCACTCTACTACACGCTTCGTCATTTTGGCGATATCCAATTCGCGTTTGCTTCTGAGTTAAAGGCCTTGCGTGCCTGTCCGGAAATTGTCAGCGAACTCAAACTCTCAGAAGAAGGCATGATTTCGTACTTACTCAACGACTACGTGTCGAGCACACTGAGCATTTACGATCAGATCGGGCAACTGGCCCCCGGGGCTGCTTTCCAGTACGGGTTAGCGGGAAGTGCACAGGAGGGTTTTCGCCAGTGGAATTACTGGGAAAGGAAGATTGGCCCACCTGCTGGCGGTAAACGGGCGACGCCCTCTTATTCGCAAGCGGGTCAAACGGTCATCGACTTGTTAACGGAAGCGGTTGAGCGCCGCTTCATGTCCGATGTCCCGGTCGGAGTCCTGCTGTCGGGAGGGATCGACTCCTCCACCGTCGTGGCCTGTGCCCATCGCGCCGGTTTTCGATCACTAA
>JAYGDG010000074.1:0-1888 GCA_046583015.1 Pirellulaceae bacterium
ATCCTCTTCACCGCCGGCAAGCCGTTTTGATTGATCGCTTTCCCATCGGTATCAAAAAACGTCATGCCCACATGCCATTTGCCAAACATAGCCGTTTTGTAGCCCGCATTACGGAGCATCTGCGGTAACGTAAGACGCTCCTTTTCAATCATGCAAGGACCACCGGCACCAGTAAAAACACCTCGCATGCCGGTCCGAAACGCCATCCGGCCGGTCAACAGGCTATAGCGTGTCGGCGTACAAACGGTCGACGGACTATGGGCATCGGTCAAGCGAATCCCCTGGCGTGCCAACTGGTCGAGATTTGGCGTGGGGACCTTCGACTGCGCGTTGTAGCAACCCACGTCACCATAGCCAAGATCATCGGCCAGGATAAAGAGGATGTTCGGCAACTTCTCGGCGGTCGCCTGGCAGGCAAGACCGAGTACCAGGACAGAAAACAACGTCAAGCGAAGGGGGCATTTCATCATATTAGGTCTTCTCACTCTCTGCGGCCATTGCCTGGATGGCCCTATTTGACTTGCTGAATCAGTTGATCCAGGCGTTTCACGATCGCCGGCTCGGCGGCGGCCAGGTTCTTCTGCTCGCCGATATCCGTCGCCAAGTTATAGAGTTCCAGCGGTTTATCCGGACCGATTCGAACACCTTTCCAGTTCCCTTGCCGAATGGCTATTTTACTCAGCCTGCCCTTTAAGCCCGCCTGCCAGTAGAGGTATTCATGGCGGCGCTGGCCATCAAGCCCCAGCATTGCCGCCCGGTAGGAAATACCGTCAATGTCCTGCGGCACCGCTATACCAGCCAGTTCGCAGGCGGTCGGCAAGAAATCCCAAAAGGCGGACGGATGATTCGATACCGTCCCTGGTCGGATTTGTCCCGGCCAGCAGGCGACCATGGGAACCCGAATGCCCCCTTCGTACAGGTCTCGCTTGTAACCTCGCAGCGGCCCGTTGGAATCAAAAAACTCCATCTTGTGACCACCTTCCTGGTGGGGTCCATTGTCGGAGGTAAAGATCACCAGGGTTTTGCGCTCGATGCCAAGTTCTTTCAGCAATGCCACCAGGCGACCGACGTCACCATCCAGGCGTCCAATCATTGCCGCAAACCCCTTCTCGGGTTCGGGCCAATCACGGTTAGCGTGGATTCCAGGATTCGGAACTTCCAGGCCGTTGCCGGTCGCCCGCCCTCCTTCGTTGTTGGCGTGCGGAATCGTGTAGTGGGCCTGCAAACAAAAAGGTCGCGTCGCATTAGCCCGAATAAATTCAAGCGCCTCTTCAGTCAGCAGGTCGTGAGAGTAGGTCGTTCGCTTGACCGAAACGCGTTTCTTGTCACCGACTACATTTCCCGCCAGGGGAAACTGCTTCTCATTCTTCCAAAGATACTCGGGATAAAAATTGTGCGCATTTCCCTGATCCAAGTACCCAAACCAAAAGTCAAATCCCTGTTTGGAAGGAGCGCCAGTCGAATCGGCACCGCCCAGGGCCCATTTCCCCACACCGCCGGTCGCGTAACCAGCCTTTTTTAGAAGGGTCGTTACAGTTCTGGCACCCGGCTGGAGCTTAAACGGAGCGTTCGCACTAATGGCCGTATGGCCACTATGGCGGCCGGTCAACAGAACCAGTCGCGAGGGGCGGCAGACCGTATGACCCGAATAGTGATCGGTGAAACGGATGCCATCTCGTGCCAGCCGGTCGATGTTCGGTGTTTTGATCACCTTTTGTCCATAACAGCCGAGATCCCCATAGCCAAGATCGTCCGCCATGATGTAGATGATGTTGGGCTTCTCTGGCACCTGGGCCTGAACGTGTTCCGACAGCACTAAGACCACCTGCAACAGCAGGCTCCCCAAGACCACTGCGCGCCTCTGAAAAAGAGATCGGAAGAGCACACG
>JAYGDG010000119.1:0-8173 GCA_046583015.1 Pirellulaceae bacterium
ACAGTTTACAGGTTAGCCTTCCAAATCCCGGGCGGCACCTTCGCTGGCCAGCTACCACGTTGAGCGGGCGGACGCTTTGGTTTGCGACACCCTCTTTAAAGGCTCGGCGACTGACCTGCTGAGCTTCGCGGTCGGCTTGCCGGTGGCGTGTCAGAGAACCGGGACAGATAGGCAGCATAGCGGGTGAGACTTAGCTGTCGGTTTCCGAACGGTTGTCCTCAATCGGATCGTTCAGGGAGAAGACCGTGTGGGCGGTGCCAACTGGCATGATGAAGATCTTGCCATCTCCCATGCGTCCGGTACGGGCGACTTCGACAATACCGCGAACGATTTCTTCCACCCGTGCATCATCGATCCACATGGATATTTCGACCTTGGGAAGAAAAGCAGTGGAGTATTCACTGTCCTCGTACTGGTCGAGATAGCTTTTTTGTCGTCCGTAACCTTTTACCTCGCAGACATTCAGCGCTTCCAGGGGGGCACGTTTTAGTACCTCCAGGACTTTTTCTGCGAGATACGGTTTGACGATAGCGACGACTTGTTTCACCGCGAGGCCAGAAGGTTAGCTGAAGAAGTTTTCACCGAACAGATCCAATTCTGGTCCAGTTTCCACTTCGAGATCTCCAAGTACCTGAATCATGCATGCCAGCCGCATGGTGTCTTCATGGCCGACAAATGCCATGCAGGGAATGGGGTCCGGACTGGGAACTTTGAACTTTATTTTTTCCCGTACCGTCATGGGATTGGTATTTTCCATCCCTTTGGTTACCAGCACGCGACAGGTACCACACATGCCAAATCCATGGCAGTTGAATATTTTGTTGAGCCCGGCACCAATGCCATTAATGCCCAGGTTGGTGTTGATCTTATGCGAACTGTGGCTGGCACACTTGCGGAGGTTTGCCCCATGAGGAACTTCAACGACTTTATTTTCTTTGACGAAGGTGACTTTGTGAGTTGTTGAATTGCTCATGCCTTGCGTTCCTGCAATCCTTGGTCCGGATCATGTTGACTGCTACAGTACCTGACACTTTACCGCGCCAGTCTCCTTGCGCTAAGTACAGTTCTTCGTTTGTTGACAGTCGCCGGTCACTCCAGCGTCTCTTTACCTGGGCCCACTTTTCTGGCACGATGTGCTGCCAGGGAACGGCTTTGGCAGAGCAACCGAGAGGTTTTCGAGGATTCTACGATGGCAGAACGATCGTCTCACCAAAAGAAAGTGATCCGCAACTACTACGAGCAGCGGGATTCAATTGCTTTGCAGCGGGTTCAGGAATTGGTCACAGACCTTTACCTGGCCAGTGGCAAGGGGCGCCAGCGGCATTGGAAAAACCTGGCGATTCACCTGGAAAAACTAGGTGTTAAACCGGAGCAGATTGAGCATTTGCAAGCCCAGGATAAACCCGAACTGGTCGCTCAGCTGGTCCAACGTCTACTGGATAAGGCTTAAGCGATGCCTAACTCCTGGAGTTTCTTCACGTCCGGGCAACTGGTCTTTGGGCCGGGGTCCATTGAGCAACTGGGCGACTGGTCCCATCGACACCAGCTGAAACGAATCCTGGTGGTGACCGATCAGTCTCTCCGGCAGGCAGGCGTGGTGTTGCCGATCGAGGAACAACTACAGGCCGCTCAACTGGACTTCACGGTCTTTGACGGGGGAACTGCAGAACCTTCCCTGGAGATTGCTGACCTGGCGCTGGCGGAGGCAAATTCCTGGAAACCGGATGCTGTCTTGGGACTCGGAGGCGGCAGCAACATGGACCTGGCGAAAATCGTAGCCACCGTTTTGAGCCACGGAGGAAGACCCGCCGACTACTTTGGTTTTGACCAGGTACCGGGGCCCGTGTTACCGCTGATTTGTGTTCCCACCACGGCAGGGACGGGGAGTGAAGTCTCTCATGCCGCCGTCCTGACCGACACGCAAAACGAAATCAAGGTCAGTACGATGAGCAACTACTTGCGCCCCGACCTGGCGCTGGTTGACCCCATGCTGACTTATTCCTGTCCGCCCCAGGTCGCAGCCGATAGTGGTATCGATGCACTGACCCATGCGATTGAAGCCTTCACGGCGGTCGATTACGACCGGATGCAAATTCCTGCCGGTGAGTCATCCAGTTACACGGGCCGCCAGCCGCTGGGAGATTGCCTGGCTGAAAAAGCAATTTCCTTGATCGGGCAGCACCTGGTCAATGCCGTGACCGACCGTGATGATCACCAGGCGCACGATGCCATGTCGCTGGCAGCTACCCTTGCCGGGATGGCCTTCTCGAACTGCGGTGTGGCGCTGGTCCATGCGCTGGAATACCCTCTGGGCGGAGCATTGCACTGTTCCCACGGCGCTGGTAATGGATTGTTATTACCCTACGTGATGCGTTTCAATTTACCCGAGCGTGAGTCGACGATGGCTCGCATCGCCCAACTACTTGGGTGTGATATTGGGGCCATGGATCAGCAAACGGCAGCCGCCGAGGCGATCCTCAAGGTCGAACAATTGCGTCAAGCGATCGGGATCCCGCATCGCATCCGGGAATTGGGAGGGCGGCAGGAGCAGTTAGCAGGATTTGCCGAGAAATCGTTCGCCATTAAACGACTGCAGTGGGTTAACCCGCGGCCCTCGAGCTACGAGGATCTGCTGGGAATCCTGCAGGCTGCCTATTAATAGCCACCAGCGGTCAGACCGTCATCAGGGTTTGTGTCGTACTACGTATTGTCCACTGAGTCGGTCCAGTAGCTGCCCCATTTCCAAGGCGCTGATGGTTGCCAGCACGCGGGCCGTCGGCAAGCCACTTTGCTGGACAATCACGTCGATACTAGTGGCCCGTTCACCGATCAAATCCAGGACGGCCTGTTCCTGGGCGTTGAGTTGCAGTTCACGAGGGTGAAACAGTGGACGTCCCTGGCGATCTGTCGCCGGGTGCGCCAGGGGTCCCAAGGTCTGCAAGACATCGGTTGCCGATTCCACTAAGGCAGCCCCATCTTTGAGCAGTGAGTGACAACCCCGCGCCCGGTGACTGTCAATTTGGCCGGGTACCGCCAGCACTTCACGACCCTGTTCCATCGCATGTCGTGCTGATATGAGAGCCCCGGACCGACTGGCTGCCTCCACGACAATCACTCCCAGGCTGAGTCCGGTGATCAATCGGTTTCGCTGTGGAAATGCTCCCCGCGGTGGTGCACTGAGCGGAGGGAATTCACTTAGGACGGCACCTTGGGCTGCGATTGCAAGTGCCAGTTCACGATGTTCCTGCGGATAGGTATTGAGAACACCGCTGCCCAGGACAGCCAGGGTGCGACCGCCCGCGGAGAGTGCGCCGCGATGTGCCGCGGCGTCGATGCCGCGTGCCAGTCCACTGACAATGGTGAAGCCAGCTCGAGACAGTTCCTCGGCCAACCGGTAGGCAGTCCGCAGTCCATATTGACTGGGTCGCCGCATGCCAACGATGGCAATGCTGAGGGCATCGGGTGGTTTGAGTGGACCGCGGCAAAAGAGGATTCCAGGTGGATCGTGAATTTCGTTGAGCAGAGTTGGGTAAGTCGCATCGGCAGGGATCAGGATTTCGACCTGGTGCTGCTGACAGCAGCTGATGATCCGTTGCGCGTCCCCGGCCTGCTGTTGCTGACAAATTGCCTGGCAGAGTTTTGTCCCCATTCCCGGGACCGAGCGCAGTTGTTTTGCTGAAGAACCGAGTACGCCAGCAGCAGACTGGAAATGTGAGACCAGCAGTCGGTAGTGTCGCGGACCGACCCCGGGGACCAGGGTCAGTTGGAGGGCAGCCCGGTGTTCGTCCGTAATCTGGGCCATTGATGAAGCGGTCTGAAATGCCAGTCTTCAGTTCCTTAATTGAGAGCACGCTGCCAGCGTGGCGGAACCGACCCCAGCCCATGGAGAGTAGTAAGTCTAGAGGCTGCCGTGGGAGGAACAAGAGCTGCTCGGCTCCCATTGGCCGTTGCAGTGACAGGCTGCTGGCAGTCTTGTTATGACTGCGAGATCGGCTGAGGTTTCCAGAGTTGAACACCATTGCCGTTTTCATGGGGATAGCGGCAATGGCCCGCTTCCACGGCTACGCCACTGGCAATATCTTCCCGCAGTAGTACCGCGCCGTCCATGTCGACGTAATCGAGCAGTGGCAGTAACTGGGCGATGGCAGAAATGCCAACGGTTGATTCGGTCATACAACCGACCATCACCTTTAGATCAAGCTGACGTGCCTGCTGGATCATTCGTCTGGCGGGCGTCAGGCCGCCACATTTCACCAGCTTGATATTGATGCCATGAAAACCTTCCTGGCAGCGTTGCACGTCTGCTTCGACCAGGCAGCTTTCGTCGGCAATTACCGGCAGTGCCGATGCGGCTCGAACTTGTTGCATCGCTTCCCATTGCGTTGCTTCCATCGGTTGTTCGATGAATTCAACGTTCAGCTCTTTCAACTGGTGGGAATTATCAATCGTTTCTTCGGCGGACCAGGCACAATTGGCATCAACACGAAAGGTGGCGTCCGTATGCTGGCGGAGGGTACGAACGATTTCGCAGTCGTCTGCCGTGCCGAGTTTAATTTTATAGATTGGCCAGTCTGGAAACTCCTGCATCTTACTGACCATGACGTCGATATCGTCAATGCCGATGGTGTAGTTGCTGATGGGAAGAGAATCCGTCTCGAGTCCCCACAGTTGATAGACTGGTTGCTGCTGGATTTTCCCCCAGAGGTCGTATGCTGCCAGGTCGAGGGCGCACTGGGCGAATGAATTCTGATTTAAGTGGGGTGCCAGTGATTGCCAGAATTCAACCGGCTCAGCCAGTACATGGGCAGTCACTGCCGGGCGGACGGCCTCCAGGGCCGCGGCCATATTCTCCAAGGTAAAGCCATAATAATCATTGGTCGTCGCTTCGCCATAGCCGCTGAAACCGTCCTGTTGCAGTTCGACGATGAGTGTTTTCTGGACATCAATGGAGCCACGAGAAATCGTGAATTGATGTCTCAGGGGGAGATCGAATTCATGGAGTATGAGCTTCATGGTTTCGACAGCGTCTGTTGATGGTTCAGAACGGCGTCTCTGAGTTTCTCAGGTCCATCTCGAAAAACGTCACAGACGGGTAATTCCATTTCCGCTTCCACCCGTGCCCGTTCCTCTTCCGCTGCCTCGCTGCTGAGACGACGACTGTTCATGGCGATACCAATCACCGGACAGGGTTGATGGAGACTCGCCATGGTTTCGTTCAACTCGCGTATCTTGGATAACGGTGGGATAGCGAGATGTTCAACACCGGTGATTTTTTCACGTCCTACTTCGTAGCAGAGGATGAGCGCGTGAGGCTGGCAACCATGTAGCAAGCCGAGGGTGACGGCTGAATAGGACGGATGGATGAGACTGCCTTGTCCTTCAAAGACCAGGATCTCATGGTGCTCGTTTTGGAGGATAAGATCTTCGGCTGCCCCACTGACAAAATCGGCCACGATGCGATCGATCGGGTAACCATCACCTTCAACCATGATTCCTGTCTGGCCAGTGGCCAGGAACTTGGCATCGTGACCGCTTTGTTTGAGAGCATTTGTGATTTCAATGGCCGTCACCATTTTGCCGACGCTACAATCATGGCCGACGGTATGGATGCGGAGACAACCTTCACGAAATGGAGGACGGCGAGCAATTTTTTGGAAATCGTTCTTGCGCACATCGACGAGTTCTACCTGGTGGCTGGCTGCTGCCGCGGAAAACTCTTCGTCCTCGGTAATGAAGTCGTGCAGTCCCGAGACCACGTCCATGCCCCGCTCGATGGCAGCGAGAATGACCACTCGCCAGGGTGGCGGGATTTGGCCGCCAGGTGGGGCAATCCCAATGAGCAGCGTATTGGCCTCTGCCGCTTCATCCAGGTGAGAGATGAAGGAGATGCCGGCTCCGGTACCCAATACATCTTCGCACGGCTTTCCTGCGTGGGTGCTGTCGAGTACGGCAACCACTTCCTCGGGTCGATAGCGAAGAATGCTACAGGCGGTCTTGGCCGTATGTGGGTTCGAGTGTCCCTCGGTCAAGATAATTAGTTTTCTCGCCATGTCGATAAAATTCCGTGTTGCACGTCAGACCGCCGCGGGTGGGACCCGATGTTTTATCTCAACTGGGAAAAACCAGTGTCGCGGAATGGTCGCAAGGCTTGCTTTTATCCCAAATATAACGGTGCCATTAGCTCGGTGGTAGGTACGGTGTGAAAAGGATTGACATCGGTTTGTTTGCCATGACAAGCTTACAATCGAAGCCGAAAACCGTCATGATAATGGTTGCAGTGACGATTTCTCCTGGCGATTAACAATAAGCAGGCAGTCAGTGATGCAGCGGCTGAATCTAAAACGAATTTCCCCGGGACCACGTATCATTGCTGGCCTGTTGCTGGTTGGCCTGCTCGTAAGCTGGCAGCAGCAGCTCTTTGGCGCCGACCAGGCGTATCTCGAGCAACTCCGCAAACGGCCCCATCAGAAAGGGGTGTTGATGCGTTTTGAAGGCCCCATTGGAGTGATGTTGCCGCAGTATCTGAATCGGCAACTCCAGCGCGCTCGAAAAGCTAATGCTGATCTGATCGTCGTGGAAATCGATAGCCCTGGTGGAGAGTTGGAAGCGAGCTTTGCCTGTGCGGAATTGCTCAAATCTGTGACCTGGGCGGACCTGGTTGTGTTCGTCCCCGAGCAGGCGTACAGCGGAGCGGCCATTACCGCCCTGGGAGCCAAGACCATCGTGGTGGCGCCGTCAGCCAAGTTTGGTGATGCGGGCCCGATTTTCATGGATGAGAACGCGATGTTTCGCCATGCGCCCGAAAAGATTCGTAGTGCGCTGGCAGGCCGCATCCGTGAACTGGCGGAGTCCACTGGGCGGCCGGGGACACTGGCCCACGCCATGGTCGATATGGACTGGGTCGTTTACCACGTCAAGCACCGGGTCACGAACAAAGAAACCTGGATGTCTGAGGAGGAGATCCAGCAGCAAGAGGATCCTGGGCAATGGGAAAAGCTGTCCAAGGTCGAGGAATCCCGTGAGAAGTATTTCCTGACCGTTAGCGGGGAGCGCGCGGTCGAATTGACACTGGCTGATTTTCTTTGTGAAAGTCGAGATCAATTGCGGAAAGACTTGCACCTGGCGGACGGGTGGATTTTGGCCAAGCCGAATTGGGTTGATCAAACGATCATCATTCTTAACACGCGTTTCGTGACTGGCTTGTTGTTTGTAATTGGCATCATTGCGTTGTTCGTGGAGTTCAGTGCTCCGGGAATTAGCGTGGGCGGTTTGACCTCCGGACTTTGCTTCACACTCTTTTTCTGGAGTCGCTTTCTGGGTGGGACCGCTGGCTGGCTGGAAGTGATGCTATTTGGCCTGGGTATCGTCTTCCTGTTACTGGAGATCTTCGTGGTTCCTGGTTTTGGGGTGGCGGGTTTAGGCGGGTTTATGCTGGTTTTTGCCTCCCTCCTGATGGCCTGTCAGACACACATCGTTCCAAGTACACCTGCCGAGTGGGCGCAGACTGGAGACTGGTTCATGGTGATCAGTATTTCCACCGCGATTTGCCTGGTCGGGGGCATCTCGATGGTTTACTACCTGGGCGATATACCGTTCTTGCGGCGGCTGGCATTGACCCCGCCGGTAGTTGATTCACTGCCTCTGGGAGTTGCCCGTTTGACAGCAGAGACAGGGGGGGCCGCTGAGGAAGGAACGGTTGACCCGCGATCGGCGCCGGCCACTTCGGTGGAGGGGATTAGTGTTGGTGACGAAGGTAAATCCGAATCACCTTTGCGACCCTCGGGAAAGATGGCTGTGGGAGGTCAAATGGTCGACGTCGTCACCGATGGAGAATTCGTGGACGCCGGTGAAGCGGTGAAGGTGGTCGAGATCCAGGGCAGCCGGATCGTGGTTCGCAGCTTACGCTCCCTGTCCGGAGATTAAGTCGCGTGGCTGGTAGTCAACGAGTTGTCCAGCAGCGGTTACTGCTACTTCAACTGTTCGTCTAGCCAGCGGTAGACCTGTTGTCGAACAGGTTCTGGAAAGTCATGACCACAGTCTGGATAGACGGCCTGCAACGAGGACCGCTTTTCAAAGAGACCGTAGACTAACTTGGCCGAGTCGACTACTTTGCGGACCCCCGTGTTTTCAAAATTACCGTCATGCAATGGTGCGTTGATGAAGACGGCCCGAG
>JAYGDG010000381.1:0-4065 GCA_046583015.1 Pirellulaceae bacterium
TGATTTCGTACTTACTCAACGACTACGTGTCGAGCACACTGAGCATTTACGATCAGATCGGGCAACTGGCCCCCGGGGCTGCTTTCCAGTACGGGTTAGCGGGAAGTGCGCAGGAGGGTTTTCGCCAGTGGAATTACTGGGAAAGGAAGATTGGGCCACCTGCGGGCGGTAAACGGGCAACGCCCTCTTACTCGCAAGCAGGTCAGCAAGTCATCGATTTGTTGACTGCAGCAGTTAAGCGCCGCTTCATGTCCGATGTACCGGTTGGAGTCTTGCTCTCTGGAGGAATCGACTCCTCCACGGTCGTGGCCTGTGCCCATCGCGCCGGTTTTCGATCACTAAAAACTTTTTCAGTCGGTTTCCAGGAAGACTCTTTTGACGAGACCCCCTATGCAGCAGAAGTTGCCAGCCTCTACAACACCGATCACTTTCACCGAAACTTCACTTCCCAGGACCTGGTCGACCGGGTGCCGCGTCTTGTGCAAATGATGGATGAGCCGTTCGCCGATCCTTCGGTTTTGCCGACTTCACTACTCGCCGAGTTAGCTTCAGAACACGTTAAAACCGTGCTGGGAGGCGATGGAGCGGACGAGTTGTTTGCTGGCTACGATCCCTTTAAGGCACTGGCCGCTGCCCGCTGGTATGAACGACTGGTACCACGTTTTGTAAGTCAGCACCTGGTCGGACCGCTGGTTCGTTGCCTGCCAGATTCTGACAGGAACATGTCGCTACCATTCAAACTAAATCGTTTTTTGCGTGGCCTCCACGTAGCACGGTCGGATCGCATTGGCATCTGGATGGGTGCTTTCTCGCCACAACAGTTGACCGAACTGCTCCCGGATTTCCAGGGAGTTGGCAAGCATCCGTTTGGCAGTGCCGACAAGGAAGCAGACCTGGACGATGTCGCGCTGGCCCTCGACTTCTTTCAAGAGTCATACCTGGTGAATGATATCCTCGTGAAGGTTGATCGGGCCAGTATGATGCACTCGCTCGAAGTGCGCACACCATTCCTGGACACCCGCCTGGTCGACTACGTTAATTCCCTGCCCAGTCATTTCAAATACCGACGGGGAACTTCAAAGAGATTGCTTAAGGATGCCGTCTTAGAGACTGGCTTGTTACCAGAACGGATTGTCCGACGGCGAAAAAAGGGGTTTGGAATCCCGGTCGCACGCTGGATGCGAGTGGAACTGCACGATTACTTCCGTGCCCAGTTGCTGGAGGAACTGCCGAACTCACTGGGAATGATTGACAGTCGCGCCATTCACAAAATGTGGGACGAACACACGGAGCGAAAAGCCAATCGTTACAAGGAATTGTGGGCGCTGTTCATGATGATCCAATGGGCTCGCAACGTTTTTGAAAACTCTGCCCGTCAGCCACAATCTGAAGCAGCTCAGCAACCTGCAAACCGCCCTGCCATTGTCGGTCTGCCGACGACAGAGCCTGCTGCTCCACTGCCATCCGGCAGAAACCGAAAGGCAGCTTAAGCCGCCAGCTGCGAACTTCGGGCCAGCCGCCACGAACTGCTTGAGGGCCTGTTTTCTGGTAGGCTATTAAGCAGAATGATGAAGCTGCTTTCCCACACGCTGATTGCTGTCACTGCTCTGATCTCACTGCCCGCCAATGCGCAAAACTCGACAAGTCGTCAGAACGTACTACTGATCACCATTGACGACTTGCGCCCTGCACTGGGGTGCTTTGGCGACAAGACCGCGATCACTCCTAACATCGATCGACTGGCAAGGCGGGGAATCCTCTTTAAGCGGGCCTATTGCCAACAAGCCGTTTGCTCACCGTCACGGCTCTCCCTGCTAACCGGTCGTCGCCCCGACACGATTCGCGTTTGGGACCTGGCCACCCACTTCCGTGCTGCCGCTCCGGAGATCGTGACGCTTCCCCAGCATTTCAAAAATCACGGCTACCAAACTCGCAGCATTGGCAAGATCTATCACGGTAGTGGCAAGCCCTCGCGAGACCCCCCCTCCTGGTCGCTGCCACCTCAGTACGATCATGTTCGTGATCCCCAGGTTCGTTATGCGACGGCAAAGAATCTGCAAGGCAAAGGGCTCAAGCGGGCAGCTAGCGAATCTGCCAACGTAGCTGACAACCAGTACATCGACGGGATCGTCTGCGACGCAGCCCTGGAGGCCCTCAAGACATTCAAGGCAGGTCAGCAACCGTTCTTGCTGGCCGTTGGTTTCCGCAAACCCCACTTGCCTTTTTGCGCACCGCAAAAATACTGGGATCTTTACGACCGTAACAAGATACCGCTGCCGGCAAGTGGCACCCACCCGGAGGGTGCGCCGGAATTGGCTACCCGCAGTTGGGGAGAGTTGGAAGGGTACACGGACATCCCCGACAATGGCCAACTCTCCACCGGCAAGGTGCGCGAATTGCGACATGGCTACTACGCTTGCGTCAGCTATGTCGATGCGCTGGTCGGTCGCTTAACGAAATCACTGGAAGACCTGTCGCTGGCAGACAATACCATCGTTCTCCTCTGGGGCGACCACGGGTTTCACCTGGGCGAGCAGGGCTTGTGGACCAAGGCCAATAACTACGAATTGTCGACGCGTGTGCCACTGATTCTCTCAGTACCTGGACAGCCGAAACAGGGTATCAGCTCCAACGCACTCGTCGAACTGGTCGATGTTTATCCAACCCTGGCAGCTCTTTGCCGACTGCCCGCTCCCCAGGGAGTGGAAGGGATCAATCTTCAGCCGCTGCTGGACGACCCGGCGCGACCCTGGAAACAGGCCGCCTTCAGCCAGTACCCGCGGGCCAGGGAGGGAAATCGACACCGCGGTCACGGAGAGATCATGGGATATGCCATCCGCACCAGCCGCTACCGGTATGTCGAGTGGCGCAGCTGGCAATCGCAACAGGTGACGGCGCGGGAGCTGTACGACCACCAAAGCGACCCGCATGAAATGCGAAATCTTGCCAGCCAGGCCGGTCACCAGGATACCCTCAAAACTCTTTCACGACTTCTCGCAAACGGCTGGCAGGCCGCCTTGCCAGTGGCAACGAAACCTGGTCAATGATCACAACATCAAATCGCCTGAGCCTGGCAATCCTGCTGCTAACCGCAGTCGGCAATTTGAACGCCGCGCAGCCGAATGTCCTGTTCCTGGCCGTGGACGACATGAAAGACTGGGTCCAGTGCCTGGGTGGTTACGAAGGAACAGTCCAGACACCGAACATCGATCGACTGGCAAAACGTGGCATGCTCTTTAGCAACGCTCACTGCGCTTCTCCCGTCTGCGCCCCATCGCGTGCTGCCATCATGACCGGTCTACGCCCCTCCAGTACCGGCCTGTATGCCAACGGCCACTGGTGGTTCCCCAATTACCCAGAGATCCTCACCATGCCGGTCGATTTTCGCCAGCATGGATACCGGCTAGTCGGCGCCGGCAAAATATTTCATCACACGGCCGGTAACAATCCACCGAACCAGTGGGACGACTTTCTCCCCTTGCGATTTCGTAATGATCCCTGGTTTCGCAGCTCGAAGCTGAATTATCCCTGGTCCTCGTCGGGTCCCAACCCGACCGGCTTCCCCTTTAGTGGCGTGCCGGGACTGGGCCACGAAAACGACTGGGGGTCCTTGAAAATTGCCGCTGCTGATTATGATGATGCGCTCAGCGCAGACTATGCCATCAAGTTTCTGCAAGCAAAACAAGAGAAGCCTTTCTTCCTGGCCTGCGGCATCTTTCGCCCTCACCTTCCCTGGTATGTGCCAGGAAAATATTTCGATCTTTATCCGCTGGACAAGATCGTGCTACCGAAGGTCCCGGACAATGACCTGGATGATCTTCCTGCGGCGGGACTAAAACTGGCCGCTGCCCGTCGAGGCGACTTGGTAACGATCCGCAAGGCAGGTAAACGGCGGCAGGCCATCCAGGCTTACCTGGCCAGCATCAGTTACGCCGATGCGCAGCTCGGTCGGATCCTGGAAGCACTGAAAAAGAGTCCCTTTGCGGCAAACACGATTGTCGTTCTCTGGTCGGACCACGGCTGGCACCTGGGTGAAAAACAACACTGGCACAAGAGCACGCTCTG
>JAYGDG010000331.1:0-4934 GCA_046583015.1 Pirellulaceae bacterium
CCAGTGCAGCCAAGGAACTGGTGACCTTGTCCAGCCATCTTCAGCAAAAACTAAAGCTGCAAGCTGGTTTTGGAATCCAGACCCTGGGGGGCAGCTTTGGTAACGACTACTTCTTCGATCGTCGCCAGGTAACCGACAACAAACCACACACCACCGTGATTACCGCCAGCAAAGGTCGCTGGCAATATTACACCGATGGCCGGCTGTCGACCGATCAGGGGAGCCTCTCCGGTAGCAACCGTGGCCACTGGTACAACGGGCTCACCAAACCAAGCTACCTGTCACTCGGAGCAGCCACCAACGGTACCGGCAAACCAGAGCTGGCGTTCTTCAACGGCCGCATTTCACAGATCATGATCTTTAACCGCCCACTGACCGCGGCAGAAGTAAACCTGTCAATTGAAAAGCTCAAGGATCTCGAGGGCTTACGATTCTGGCTCGATGCCTCTGACCTGGACGGCGACCCGGCCACTGCGAATCCCCAGGCAGGCAGCGTCGTGGCGTCCTGGAAAGACAAGAAAAGTGGCCTCGTCCTCAAGCAGGATGATACCAAGCTGCAGGCCCAGTTGACGACCTTACCCGGTACGGACCGGCCGGCGGTCCAATTCGACGACGACTTCCTGGTCGGTAACTCTGCCACGGCTCCCTTCCTCGCCGACGCCGAAGGATCGATCGTGACTGTCTTTAGCAGCCAGGATGACAACGAATCCTATATTTTCGAGGTGGGAGGTAACAAACAGTTTGTCACCACGTTTGTGAATCCAGTCGCGGGGGGTGCCGCAGGCCAATTGGAAGCACTGATTGCCGACCGAACCGATGAGCGGATTAGTGACCAGCAGCGGAACCAGTATCGATCCCTGCAGTCCCGAACAAAATTCCTGCCACAGCAATTAAAACGCCTGCAACCGCTGGCCATCACGCTGCGTCATTCCTTCGGGCCTCCGTATGAACCGGGGGTTCCCACGTCACGGGTCATGATTCGCGGTGAGTGGGACAATCCCGGCAAGGTGGTGCAGGCGAGCTTCTTGAGCGCCATTACCGGCCACCAGGAGCCGGCCAAAATTCGCCTGGATCCTTTCAAACGCTGGCCCACGCGCAGTCGCCGGAAGACCCTGGCCGACTGGATCGCCTCCCCAAAAAATCCGCTCACGGCCCGTGTGATCGTAAATCGACTCTGGTATCGCCATTTTGGACGGGGAATCGTGAAGACACCGAGCGATTTTGGCGCCCTCAGTGACGGTCCCAGTCACGAGCAACTGCTCGATTACCTGGCGCTCAAACTGGTTAAAAACAAGTGGAGCCTCAAAGCGGTCCACCGTTTGATCTGCAACAGCAGCACCTATCAACAATCATCACGGATCATCAATGAAAAGGCCAACAAGCTGGACCCGCAAAATGTTTCTCTCTGGCGTTACCCAGTCCGACGCTTGGGGGCTGAAGTGGTCCGTGACAGGACGCTCCACGTGAGCGGTCGACTCAACGGCGAACATTTTGGCCTGCCTATCTTTCCGCCACTACCGGACGACATTGAACAGCGCGTCAAGTACGACAACAGCAAGTGGGCCACCCAGTACGATGCCGAAGGTCGCAAACGGAGCATCTACATTTACCAGCAGCGAACCTTGAACATGCCGCTGATGCAAACATTTGATGCGCCCGTCTGTGACGAGTCCCGGCCGCGACGTCGAGCCAGCACGACACCCCTGCAAGCCCTGGCCATGTACAATGGTGTGCTGGTGACCACGGAAGTCCCACATTTCGCGGATCGGGTGATCAAGATGGCGGACAAGAGTCCGGAAAGCCGGCTCCAAGTAGCTTTTAAGCTGGCTCTTTGCCGCCAGGCAAGCGGCGAAGAAGTCACGCAATTAAAGAAGTACTATCTGGCGTTTGAAGATCCGCGCGAGGCGATGATCAGTATTTGTCGAATACTCTATAATAGTAACGAGTTCTTATACCTGGATTGACCCATGCTAACGCGACGACAATTATTGGGCAGCAGTTACAGCGGCCTGGGATTGCTGGCCCTGACCGATCTGTTGAGCGGGGCCGATCCGATCCAGCTCAATCCATATCTGCCCAAGAAACCTCATCTGCCACGCAAGGCAAAACGCTGCATTTTTCTCTTCATGCAGGGCGGTGTCAGCCAGATGGATTCCTACGAGTATAAGCCCGAGCTAAACAAGTTGCATGGCAAACCACTGCCCGGTTCGCACGATGTTCGCGGCGAGTTACAGGGACGTCTCTCCCATCATCACTCCTGCATTGCCAGCCCGTTTAAATTTTCCCAGTACGGCAAGACCGGACGCTACGTCTCGGAACTATTTCCGAAAATTGGCAGCCACGTTGATGACCTGGCTTTTATTCATGGCATTGAAACAGACAATCCAAACCACGGCCCATCGACTTTACATGTCACCACGGGCAGTCAATTTCCCGGTAGCGCCTCGGTCGGCAGCTGGGTGAGTTATGGCCTGGGAACAGAAAACCAGGACATGCCCTCCTACATGGTGATCCAGGATCCGCGCGGCGCCCCGGTCAATGGAGCCCACGTCTGGGGCAATGGTTACTTGCCAGCGGCTTACCAGGGAACGCTGTTGCGCAGTAAGGGAACGCCCATCCTGAACCTTGCCTTGCCTCGTGGCGTGGATCGAAATCGCCAACGGGGCGAGTTGGACCAGTTAAAATGGCTCAACGAAAAACACCTCGCTGACTATCCGGACCTGGGTGAACTGGAGGCTCGTATCCAGTCGTACGAGCTGGCCTACCGGATGCAAACACGAGCTCCGGAACTGGTCGACCTGCGCAATGAGCCAGCACATATTCACAAGTTATACGGCCTGGATAACAAGGATACGGCCGGCTTTGGCCGCCAGTGCCTGCTGGCCCGACGACTGGCCGAAAGTGGTGTACGGTACACGATGCTGATCCACGGAGTTCAGATCAGTGCCAGCAGTTGGGACGATCATGGCGACCTGAAGGGGCGGATGATACGACATGGTCGCGAGGTGGATCAACCCGTGGCTGCCTTACTAACAGACTTGAAACAGCGCGGCATGCTGGACGACACGCTGGTCGTCTGGGCATCAGAAATGGGCCGTACCCCGTTCAAGAACGGCGCCGTGGGAAACAAACCGGGGCGCGACCACAACAAGTACGGCCTGGTAATGTGGATGGCCGGTGGCAACGTGAAAGGTGGAGCAACCGTGGGGGCCACGGATGATTTCAGTTTACGAGCCGCCGAAGCGCCCATCCCGATTCGCAACGTACACACCACGATCTTAAACTTGATGGGGCTAGATGATGAATCGCTGCGCTACCACCACGCGGGGCGACTGAGGCGTTTGACGGACATTGGCGGCCAGGCATTGGCCGGCATGATTTCCACCTAGCCGCTAGCCGATTAGGGGATCAGCTCATTTAATGAACTGGACCTTGATCGTGCGGTCCTTCACGTCGGTCACTTTACCGAAGTTGATTCCCTGGACGAACTTCTTGACATCGGTTACAGGTGAAACCTGGGCAGTCATCTCGTCTTCTGAAGAGGATGACGTCATCATATGCATCGCCCCCTGGGTGATCTTTTCCAGTTCCTCTCGGACCCGATCGCGATCGGACTCCTCGGAAATCCCGCTGATCTCCACGGTCACCGTCTTCTCGGGATCATGTTCGAAACTGAGATTACAGCCTGCCAGGCCAAGTAGCATGACCGCCACTAGCAACACCATGACGTATCGAAAACGGTTTAAGAGAAAGTTCGACATCGTTACAGCTCCCGTTCCATAGATTAAACCTTGGTCAGTCGCGAGACTCGCCCACGGGCTACCCACTCGGCGACGAAGATATTTCCTTGCTGGTCAAAGCAGGCATCGTGCGGATGAACAAACTTACCATCGATCCACTGATCTTCCTTGTTGCGAATACCACCGACGGTCGTAACACGTTTCACGTCATCTCCCAAACGTGCCACTACCTTGTTGTTCTTGTCCAGTAGCGTTACGCGGGCGTGCAGTTCCGGCACTAGCATCAAATCGCCGTAAGTATCCAGGTTGGCTGGCAAGCCGTAACCGGTATGGGTCTTGAGATGCTTCCCCTCCAGCGTCAGCATCTGCAGCGTGTGGTGGGCCCGGTCGCAGACTCCTACCACCAGCTCACCCTTGTTACGTTGATCAATCCAAACACCGTGCGGCGTATTGAATTTACCGTTCCCGTTACCCGGGCCGCCAAAACAGCTCAGCCAGTTGGCATCCTTGTCGTAGCGATGGATATACCAGCTGCCGTATCCGTCGGCCAGCAAGAACCCGCCATCGGGCAAGAACCCAAAGTTGGTCGGCATGAAGCGATCACGTCCCCACACTTTCTGACGCTTGGTATCTTCATCCTTGGCATACACACCAGCATCCATGGGGGCATACTTCTCCCACAGCGTCTCTCCCTTGAGCGTCATCTTGGCAAAAGATTTCACTTGCTGGTAAGCGCAGACGTAGAGAAACTCCTCGCTTCCCTCCTGCCTGACTTCGATGCCGTGACCGCCACCCTGGAACTGGCTGCCAAAGGCGCGGATAAATTTTCCAGTCGGGTCAAACACGAAAATGGAAGGATGATCCTTCTGGTTGGCCCGGCCCTCGTGAATCACGTAGAGGTTATTGGCCTTATCCACTGCCACGTTATGTGTCGTCTGCCAGCTGTACTTGGCCGGCAACTTGGCCCAGTCATGGTCCACGCGATACTGGTATTCCCCTGCACCCAGGACAACTTCTTTACTCTCTGCCTTGCGGGCTGTCAGGACCGTTGGGGCCACGGCCACTGCCGACGCCGCCAGCACGAACTCGCGCCGCGTGAACTTAATTGTTTTCTTTTTCACTCTCAAGCACTCCCCAAAAAGCGATTGCCAGCAGGCTACTTACTGATGCAATAGAGAGATCGGAAGAGCGTCG
>JAYGDG010000341.1:0-2689 GCA_046583015.1 Pirellulaceae bacterium
GTGGCGACCGCAATGTACTGTTTCGCGAAGAGGGCCTGGGAGTGATCAGCCGCAGTTGTCGAGCCCTCGTCCGCCCCGAGCAATCAGCAGAACCCTGCAGTCAGAATGTTAAAGAACTGTTCAAGCGACTGGCACCCTTTCTTCCTGACGTCATGTTAATCCCTCACGTGGGCGGTCGTTACGCCGACCTGAATCACCATGATCCCCGGCTAGAGCCGGTTGTCGAAGTTCATTCCGCCTGGGGAACCTTCGAATGGATGCTGGCCGACGCATTCCAACGTGGGTACCGAATTGGGATCGTGGCTAATTCCGACGGGCACAAGGGACGTCCGGGTGCCAGTTATCCCGGCGCCAGTACCTTTGGCAGTTACGGTGGCCTCACTGGCATCCTGGCCGATCAGCTTGATCGCGATTCTCTCTGGCAGGCATATCGGCAGCGGCGCGTTTACGGCACCACCGGCGCCCGAATTCATCTGGACGTGACCTGCAATGGACACCCCATGGGTAGCGTGATTACCAGGACTACAGGCCAAGAGCCACGCCTGCAGGTTCGTGTACATGGCACCGCTCCCATTGAACGGGTGGAGGTTCGCAACGCCATGAAAGTTCTGACGACCCGGCGTCCCTACCAGCGAACCGATCTGGCCAATCGTGTCAAGATACTTTGGCAAGGGTCCGAGGTTCGGGGGCGCGGCCGTCAAACCAACTGGGACGGTCGCCTGCGGATCACGGGAAACCAAATCACCAGTCTGCAGACAATCAACTTCCTGAACCCGGAAAAACAGTGCCTGCAAGAGGGAACGCGACGGGTCCGCTGGGAATCCACCACCACCGGCGGCGCCGCCGGCCTGATCCTTAGCCTGGCCAAGGGACGCAGTGGGCAGTTAGTGAT
This sequence comes from Pirellulaceae bacterium, assembly GCA_046583015.1. Lineage (GTDB taxonomy): Bacteria > Planctomycetota > Planctomycetia > Pirellulales > Pirellulaceae > JAZADA01. The sequence goes on from JAYGDG010000341.1 coordinate 893, forward strand.
CGAGACAACACAAAAACGGTCCAAACTCTCGCTCGCCAAGTTGGGCATTCGTGGACGGACCTACCAAACCGGTGGACTCGACAAGCAGATCTCTGTTTATCCGCTACCTCCAGCGGGTGGCGAAAAGGACTTAGGATTCGAAACCAGTATCAGGCCCTCTGCCCTAAAGCAGGGAGACAACCCGATTTATATCTGTGTGGTCCAAGAGGACGGGCAGATGGCCTGGTCCAGCCCCATCTACTGGGTGCGTTAACGGCTGCTAGTTGTTACCACTGGTGTGCTGCATAATAATGCCATCGGAGTAGCGACCACACTGTTTGCGAGAACCTTCTCATGAAAACGACGAAATACCACTTGTCGGTGACCTATTCCCTGCTAACACTGATGCTCTCTCTCAGCGTCGCCGAGCTGCGGGCCCAAGAGCGCCAAGCCGTCCGTTTCATCGACCTGTCGCTGATCGTCGATCGGGATTACCCCTGCACCTGGTCCGATGGATTTCCCACCTTCCGTATCGATCCCTATTTACGTGTTGGCCCACGCAGCGCCTACAACAGTGAAATCCTCACGATTGATGGCAACACGGGTACGCAAATGGATGTGCCACCCCATTCGGTAGCGCGTCCGGAACTAAAACTGCCTCACTCCGGTGATTTTGGCAACGAATTTACCGATCAAACACCTGCCTGGAAATTCGTCGGTGAAGCCTGTGTCGTCGATTGTCGCGATCTCCTGGATACTGCGCCAAACGGCCACAGCAGCCTGATACGAATTTCACATCTAAAAGCCTGGGAAACTCAACATCGCAACTTCCGTTACGGTGACGTCGCACTGATGCGCAGTGATTACAGTGACAAGTATTACCAGCCATTTCCTGCCGGTCGACGCTTCATTGCTGACCCACTGGAAAAGAAGGCGCCTGGATGGCCGGATCCACATCCCGATGCAATGGAGTACCTTTGTCGTCGCCAAGTCTTTCACATTGGCACCGATAGTCCCAGCATGGGGCCCATTCCCGATCTCGCCGAAGCTACCCACTACGCGGCGCTGAAGCACGGCGCGATTTTCACCGAGGGAGCAACGGGCCTGGGCCAATTACCGCCGACTGGCGCGTTTTACTGCCAAATGGGACCGAAACACAAGGACGGACCGTACGGCGAAAGTCGCGCGTTTGCCATTGTTGGGCAACCACTGGCCAGTCGTCTGATCAAGTCTGCCCGCAACAAACGCGTGATCGACCTGTCGGTCGTTAATTCCATCGACCATCCGCTTACGTGGCCTGGGTTGGGTGTGGGCCGTCATCGTCATCGATACACCAAGGCCGATTTTATCTTTTCCGACAACCTCAAGCTCTACCATCACACCCATATCATGGACAGCCATGCTGGTACCCACCTGGTACCCCCCTCTTATGCGCTGCCAGCCACCGACCAACCCGTTGCCTACAGCCAGCAGGTCCAGGGCTGGTTCGAGGCCTACACTCAGAAATATGGCAATCCAGGGCATAGCAGTATTACCACCGAAAAAGTACCCCTCTCACAAACATGCGGCCCCGCTCGGGTGATCGACGTGTCGGCCCTGGTCGGTACTACCAAATCCAGCCAGTGGCCTGCTTCACCGCAGATCACCCCGGCCCATATCCAACAGTACGAGGCCAAGCATGGTCCACTTAAAGCGGGCGACATTGTCATTTTCTCCAGTGGACATACGGACAAGCATTTTCAGCCCCTGCCTGCCGGCAGCACCTGCATCGCCGATCCGATTAACGGCAAGAGTGAAGGCTGGCCCGCACCGAGTGCG
>JAYGDG010000380.1:0-1557 GCA_046583015.1 Pirellulaceae bacterium
TCCAGCCGTTGTTATGCTTGCCATAGCCACAAGAGCAAGAAACTAAAAGCCAATCTCCGTCTGGATTCACGGGCGGCCCTACTGCGCGGCGGTGACACAGGTCCCGCGGCTATCGCCGGTGATGCTGCCAAAAGCCTCCTGGTCGATGCCATTAATTACGGCGAGACCTACCAGATGCCTCCCCAGGGAAAGCTACCGAAGGCCGAGATCGCGGCTCTCACCCGCTGGGTTCAAATGGGTCTTCCCTGGCCACAAGAAGCTCCGCCCAGCGACCCCAAGGCAATCGATCCCTTCAATCTGGCAGAGCGCCAGCAGCAGCACTGGTCTTGGAGCGCGCTTCAATCCCCGGCCAAGCCAGCAGTCAAGAACGGCCAATGGCCACGTGACGATTTAGACCACTTCATCCTGGCCCGCCTTGAGCAAAAGCAGTTGTCACCAGCACAGCCCGCCAGTCGCCACCAACTGCTGCGCCGCGTCCATTTGGATCTAACCGGCTTACCGCCAACCCCAGCCGAAACCGCGGCTTTCCTTGCTGACCAATCACCGCAAGCCTACGAAAACCTGGTCGATCGACTCTTGCAGTCTCCGCACTTCGGCGAACGTTGGGGAAGACACTGGCTGGACCTGGTCCGCTACGCTGAATCTCGCGGCCACGAGTTCGACTACAATGTCGCCAACGCCTATCAGTATCGCGATTACGTCATTCGTGCTTTAAACGAAGACGTTCCCTACGATCAGTTTGTGCGCGAACATATCGCTGGCGATTTGCTGCCCGCCCCACGCCTCCATCCCCGTGAAGGTTTCAATGAATCGATTCTTGGTACAGGCTTCTGGTTTCTCGGCGAGTGGGTCCATTCCCCGGTTGACATCAGGCAAGACGAATTGGATCGCTACGACAACATGATTGATGTCATGAGCAAGACCTTCCTGGGCCTGACGGTTTCCTGTGCACGCTGCCACAACCATAAGTTCGACGCCATTAGCCAGCAAGATTACTACGCCTTGGCCGGCTACCTGCAAAGCTCGGGGTACCGTCAAGCCCGTTTTGACACGCTGCACCGCAACCGCCTCGTTGCCCAACAGTTGCACAAGTTACACCAAGAATCAGACCTAACCTTGGCGAAGGCCCTCTCCGAAGCCCAACAATCGGCGATCAGTCAGCTTGATAAAATCCTGCTGTTTATCCATCGCACCTATCCCACCCTGCCACCTAAAGCTGGCGGAAGACGGGGAACTGAGACGGTGTTGGGTGATTTCGAAGCGGGCACATACGGCGATTGGAAACCGACTGGCACGGCTTTCGGTGACCGCCCCAACACCCAGCAAACCATCGGGAAATACCAGGGCGACGTGAAGGCGGTCGGTAAGTTCTTCGTCAACTCACACAGCCAGCGACTGCAAGACAAGGTGACCCACAGTGACCAGCCCCAGGGAACCCTGACCTCCCCAATTTTTACGGTCAAACACGACTTCATACGTTTACACGTGGGGGGCGGTGCCCATCGGGGCCAAACATGCGTCAATCTGCTCATTGACAACCGGGTTGTCGAATCGATC
>JAYGDG010000221.1:0-6095 GCA_046583015.1 Pirellulaceae bacterium
CATCTGTCACCTGCTGGTAATGGCTGGTGGCAAATCCCTCGTGCGTGCGGAGAACTCCGCTTGCACAGCTACAGGGGTGGAGAGGGGGATATTCTCTGGTGTCTCCCGATGCTGCCATCCTGATGTTGTGAAGAAAAGCCACTTTGACAGTTAACCTCACGCGATACTTTGCGGGTATTTTCTGGAGTTGTTTTTTTTCTGGAGAATTTAGCCCAAATGGTCACCGCCGAACTGAAAACCTCTACTCTCGCCCCCAAATTAGTGGCTTGGCTCCCGTTGGCCAGTCTGCCCGCGGCGGTCATATGGTTTGCCTCCGAGGGCCCCGCCTGGGTCTTCATGTGGACACTGGCCTTTGCCGTCTATAGCGGGCTCAAGTGGCTCAGTTTTGCAGATGGTATCGCCACGACCCGGGCCACACGAAGACGTTCATTGGGCTACCTGCTACTCTGGACCGGCATGGACGCGAAGTCGTTCCTGGCATCTAACGCCGTTGAACGACCGTTGCTGAGTGAGTGGTTCCTGGCCATTGGCAAACTGGCCCTTGGAATTGGGTTCGTTATTGCTGGTGTCTTGCTGGTTGATGTGCACGGCCTGACAGCTGGCTGGATTGGCATGGTGGGTATCGTTTTCACATTGCACTTTGGACTGTTTCATGTACTGTCCATCCTCTGGCGACGCGCTGGGATTGATGCTCAGCCCCTGATGGACGCTCCGATCCTGGCGTCATCGCTGAGTGATTTTTGGGGGAAACGCTGGAACCTGGCGTTTCGGGACTTGGCCCACACTTATGTTTTCCGCCCGCTGGTGGGCAGGCTGGGGATCGCTGGAGCCACGATGGCGGTGTTCCTGGTGTCAGGCGTTGTACATGACGTGGTTATTTCCGTTCCGGCCAGAGGCGGACTGGGCCTGCCGACACTCTACTTTGTGATTCAAGGTGTCGGCGTGTTGTTCGCGCGCAGTCACTTCGGGAAACGCCTCGGTACCAGGCGGGGCATCAGCGGCCGACTATTCTGTATTCTGTTTACCCTGGGACCCTTGTTCCTAGTATTTCATCCACCGTTTGTTGAGCGAGTGGTTGTTCCCATGCTCATTGTTCTTGGAACTGCAGGAGGTTAAAAGCGAGATGTTGAATTTAGAGTTACTTGTCTTTATCGGTGGTCTTCTACACTTCGGTATTCTGCTGGCCAGTGCAATGGTCCCCAAGGTACTGGACTGGAAAATGTCGCTGGACGGTCTTGACGACCCTTCTCGTCAGCTGGTTTGGGTTCACGGTGTCTTTATCGTGCTGGTGATCATTGGCTTCGGCTTAATCTCGGTACTGCTGGCCAGCGAACTTGCTTCGGGGACTCCGCTGGCACGGGGTATTTGCCTTTTCATTGCCATCTTCTGGGGAGCGCGGCTGGTAGTACAGTTCTTTGTTTTCGACGCCAAGCCGTACTTAAAGACGACTTTCTTAAAGGTGGGTTACCACGGGCTGACGGTGGTTTTCATTTTCCACACCGCTGTCTACCTGCTGGCAGCCGTGCGATAGGAACTTCATGCCGAATCGATGGACGGTCGTCAGAGATCCTGGGGACGGCACTCTCGCCGTTCCCAGCCAACCCCAGTAGACTGGTGTGGGGAAGATCCTGCGGGGCGAGGTTTCATGATTCGACTGTATACACTTCTAACCTTGCTGGCGATTTCCACCACGCTCGCTACCCGGCGAAGATGGAGGCTGGAAAGCCCTAACTCGTACCACGCATGACAAACCTACCGTTCCCAGAGGAGAATTCGCTGATGACCGAGGAAAAGAACATTAATTCTCTGTCAAAGTTGTTTTCTCGGAGGACACTTATTGGAATCGGCATTCTAACCATTGGCCTCTTTTTGTTTTGGGCGTATGACTCCGCGCCTCCCTGGGACTTACCGTCGTTGATAATCTTGTTCGGCGTTGTCTTGATTGTTAGTGATGCTGCCGCTAACAGATCGAAAGCTGTGGCGGCCCGGCATCCAAGCGGTGCGGATGCGCCGGTCGGTGAGGAAGACGCGAATAGCTAACCGACCAGCAGCATGATCTGCTGCTGCAGAATCTCCCTGCTCAGCGTCGGCCAAAAGACTTGCAGGCCGGTACAGATGCGTGTTTTCCTGGAGACTAGAGACGCCAGACAAACAGCAAGAACCGCTGGTCCTGGTTCCGTACAATCCGACTGACTAAAGCCGGGAGATAATCTCCGAATTGATCTCGATCCTTGGAATCACAACCTTTTTCAACGCTAAAAAATTCCTTGTTTTGTTTGCAGTGACCACGTGGCACCTACCTATCGAGAAGAGTAACAGACACGTGGGAACACTCAGGTCACTTGTATACCAACTGTCCACAAACCTCTCAATAACTGCTTTTACCACTATATTGTCAGTGTTTTCTGTTATTCGCAGACCGAGATGCTAGGATCTCAACCGTTATATTATTCTGCGTCAAAGTGCCAGCTTGAACCATGCACAATGCAACCGGGGGCCAAGGGCGTTAAGAGGCTTTTGCTACGACTGGAGCAATTCAAGACCTTCAACGATATACTATGGCTTATCGTTACGTAGTCATCGACTCGAACCCAACTGAGTGAAGTCGCGTCTGAAACTTTCCTTGGTCTCGTGCTTATTGCGGTTTTTCTGATGCGTTGTCCCCATTGTCAAAAAGAAACGGATTCGATAACGGAGCCCTGTCCGCACTGCGGACAACCACCCGACCGTCTGCCTGCTAGCTCAACCAATGATGACGGGCATAACGACCAGCGTATCACGGCTGGTCGTGAACGTGACTTGACCCGTACTTTTCACGGGCGATCTGTTCCGCCAGCAGATCTTCCGTCGCCTGGCACTTCCCCAGGCGATGAGCAGTTGGGAACTACCATTTCGAACCGTTACGAGATCTTGTCCGAGATTGGACGTGGCGGATTTGCCACGGTCTATCGAGCCCTGGACAAGAAATTGGGCCGAGAGGTTGCCATCAAACGTTTGCGTCTTGATGCTAACGCGGAAGACTCTCAAGACCGCATCACTCGCTTTGTTCGCGAAGCGCAGTTGATTGCATCGTTAAACCACCGCAATATCGTCCATGTCTACGATCATGATACGGATGACCTTGGGCACTATATTGTGATGGAGTACATACCTGGCTTATCGTTGGCTGCCTACTGCAAACAAGAAGGAGCGATCGCACCGTTGAAAGCGGTTGAATTAATTCAGGGTGTCTGTCTTGGCTTATCGTATGCCCACCGCAAACAGTTGATTCACCGTGACATCAAACCAGCCAACATCTTATTGCTGGAAGAAGATGACGAGCTAATTCCCAAGATCGTTGATTTCGGTTTGGCTCGCATTGGCAGTCATTCAGATATTTCGGAAACAGGATACTTCCTCGGCACCCCGTTCTATATGGCACCAGAACAAATGGGCGACATAAAGTCTACGACCCACAGAGCTGATATTTATGCCGTGGGGAAGACACTCTACGAAATGGTCTCTGACACGATTCCGGACAATGTCGACCCTGCGAAAATACCGCCGCCCAGCCAGCTAACTGACATCATCTTCAAATGCACGAAAGCAAGTGTTGAGGAACGTTATTTTAGTATGGAGGAACTTTCCCAGGAACTCGACACGCTCTTCACTCAGTCCGGCGAGTCCAAGTCAACAATCAGCAGTTCACTCCTCACCAATCTCTGTCCTGAGTGTAATTCTGCAAACAAGGACCAGGATCATTTCTGTCGAACCTGCGGTACAGGACTGACTAGACCTTGTCTTGAATGTGAGCACAACAATTCACTCCATGCTGATTTCTGCGGAAGTTGCGGCTGCCCAGTCCGAAAGGCTTTTCAATTGATGGAAATCCAGCATCAGGTGGCGGCCTTGCGAGAAGAGAAGCAATGGGAGGAGATCACCCAGGCCTGTCAGTTGGAGACCTTTGACTTGGACGCACTAGGGCCTCTTGCACAACAGATTGTTGTTGTGCTCGATGATGCCGGTAAGCAAGCAGCCCGCTGGCAACTGGAAGCAGAAGAACTTTCCTTAAAAATCCAAAATGCTGTCGACGCTGCGGAGTTTGAAGGGCTATTGCCCAAGATCCAACGGTACAGGCAACTAGTGCCCGGCAACCCCGAATTGGACCAATTATTTGGGGAGATAGAACGTCGTGAGAACCTACAAACAGATCAAGCGCAGGATGTTTTTTCCGAAGCTACTCATTGTTTTGACCGGTCAGAAGATGAACGGGTCATCGAATTAATCGGCAGCGTTTCAAACCGTTACCGAACAGCTGAAATGCAAAGCCTTCTAGAACAGGCTGAACGGCGAAACGAACGGGTCCAAGAGCTTACTCAACTCATTCAGGAAGCCCAAGGTAAAGGCGGTCACGACAGTCTGCTTACCTGGGTTAACGAGTATCTCACGTACCGTCCAGCCGACACTTCGATTAGCCAAGTCCGAGACGAGTTGCGCCAGCAGCAACAGACCAAGAACTTTGATCACAGGCAATCGATTCATCGCACACTTCAATCTAAGCAATTCATCAGACGATTGCTTATCGTGAGTGCTGTGGTTGTCCTAGCTGGCCTTATTATAGTCCTACTGTACCGTCAATTAGGGCAGTCACCGCCAGCGCCTGGCAACCCTTCTCCACCCACCGACGGCACGACTCCCGTAGTGCCGAACGGATGGATTACAGATGCACGGAAAAACCTTCTCGCAAAACAACCGTTGCTTAACTCCATTAACATGGTGCTAGTACCCGTTAGGGCTGGGAGTTTTGAAATGGGAGATGCGGATACAGACTCCGGCAATTCAAGACACCTGGTTAATATTTCACGTGACTTCTATCTTTCCTCGTACGAAGTCACACAAGAACAGTATCAACTGGTGATGGACAACAATCCGAGCCGGTTTGTCTCTCCGCAAAGTCCGGTTGAAAATGTATCGTGGCAAGATGCACAGGCATTCTGCTTGAAATTATCTCACCTAGAACGTGCCGCTTCATTTAGTTATCGATTGCCGACAGAAGCCGAATGGGAATACTCATGTCGAGCAAGCGAGAAAGCAGACTTTAGCTTTGGCGAGGACATCAAGTTGATCGATCAGCACGCCTGGTACAACAAGAATTCTTCAGGACAGTCGCATCAAGTGGGTTCAAAACGGCCCAATGCCTGGCACTTATTTGACATGCACGGCAATGTGATGGAATGGTGCCAAGATTGGTATCAAGAAACCTACGACCAGTCCTCACGCCAACAAGACCCAGTTGGTCCCAAGACAGGAAAGGAGCGTGTTGTTCGTGGTGGCAGTTGGGATTTACCCGCTCCGCTTTGCGCTTCTTCACAACGCTTTATGCTCTCTCCGAGCACGCGTTACGCAGCGCTGGGATTTCGTGTTGTGTTGCTAGCAAACCAAGGTACTCAAGCAAATTGACTGAGTAATCTTAGGTAAGCTGTCAGGAAAAATCCCCGGTCACCCCAAAAAACCTCTAATTGATCCTTTTAACGACCGATGGTTAAGAGCAAGGTAGCGCCTCAAAATCGTTACAACCAGCAAACTTTACCACATCATTCTCTAGTTCAGTGAGTCTGATTTCTAATGATTCGATCTAACCTACATACTGGTCCATCTACTCCGACGCAATTCGTCATTTTGGTGACGGTATGCTATTTGATGCTCTGGAGTTCGGCGTTTGGACAACAGTCACCTCCAGTTGGAGGGACACAACTACCTTGGCTACCGACTCAAGCTCCTAAGTCCTCCGAGGAAATTAGCGACTTGGTTGGTGGTCTGACCACGCAAGATGCCGGTTTTGAGTTGAAGCTTGGTGAAGCAAGGTTCCTTTATTTAAGAAAAGACCTGGCGGAAGCAGGCAAGCCTAATCCGGTGGTTGCGGTCGCAGACCCACGTATTGTTTCCTTTGAAATACTCCCCAATCCTCGACTGCTACGAATTTGGGGGTTGCGGCCAGGTACGACACAGTTTTCGATTGTTGATGGTGACGGCCAGACATTTAGTTTTCGTGTGTTGGTTGGATACGACTTAAAATCGCTCCAAGTACGCTTGCAACAGTTGTTCCCGGACGCAAG
>JAYGDG010000628.1:0-3972 GCA_046583015.1 Pirellulaceae bacterium
TGATGAATCAAAAATTGTGGACTTCGAGGCGCAGGCAGAATCTTTGCCGGATGGCACCCAAACCCCTCGGAGCCAGTCGCCAATCCGCATCGACCCGAACACCTGTTCCATCCCCAGATCGGTCCTGTTCCTGCAAGGAGGTTTACTGGTGGTGCTGGCCATCTTGGCTTTCGCCCTGGGGCTAGTCGCTGGACGCCTGGGGAGCCCCCAGGCAGAAAGTAGAGCAGGGGGCGCACAACCTGTCACAATTACCGGAAAAGTGGAATATGCTACCAAGGCTGGTATCACGACGGGAGATGACCAATGCATGGTGTTCTTACTCCCCACTCTCGAGTATCCCAAGACCAAGATCTCTCTTGCGGGACTCCTGCCTAGCGATCCAAGGCCGGACGACAGTCATCCCAGCATCCAGCAAATCAGAGAACTCGGGGGAGATTATTCAAGAACTGACGTCCATGGAAATTTTGAATTGAAACTCCTCAAAAACAAGAAAAAGAAACGATTTTATCTGCTGGCTGTTGCCGGCTACACGCTTCGCAAGCGAGATATCCCAGCAACAGATCGGGCTGAAATTGCTAATTATTTCTCACCCGGTTTCAGTGACAAACTGCTGCTCGATAACAACAGCGCCGAACGACGAGAATACGTCTGGAAAAAACTGTCAGTCGTGGGCAATGACACCGAGAATATCGAATTCCATTAGCTCGTGGCTGATTTCGCAGGTGGCCTGTTAGTAGCGAGCCACGTCTTTGGCGACTTCTTCAGGAAATACTGCCGTCACCGCTTCCTGTGCTCCCTGTATCATGAACTTCAGTTCACTGCCAATGGCCAGGAACTGCATTCCCTGGTCCGCCCGCTGCAAGGCCGAGGCAGGATCCATGGCATGAATCCCCGTCGGTGTTCCAACCTGTTGCCCGACTTCAATCACACGCTGTATCATCGCTTCATGCTCTGCTGGCGAAGGATCGACCCCGTCGGGACCACGCATCTGAAACCGCAAGTCATTGGGCCCGATAAAAATGGCATCGCAACCGGGGAGACTGTAAATGGCCTCCGCATTTTCAACTCCCAAAGGACTCTCCGTCTGCAAAACCACGAGTATTTCATCGTTGGCCCGCTGGTAGTACTCTGCGGCCGTGACCCCCATATTGATCGAATGCATACCACCACCGGCACTGCGATTTCCCGTCGGAGGATACTTAGCAGCTGCAATAGCTACCTTCGCCTGCTCCACAGTGTCCACCATGGGCACGACAATTCCCATCGCTCCAGCATCCAACACCCGCTTAATGTAATGATGAGTGCCTTCCGGAATCCGTACCAGGGGAATACAACCCGCGTCAGCTACCGCACCAAAAATCATCGTCGCTTGAGCCCAATCAATAGCCGAATGCTCAATGTCTAGCGTCAACCAGTCAAACCCAAGCCTCGCAATAACACGAGTGGCATACAAATCACCCAAGGAAAGCCAGGTCCCAAAAGTTGGCTCGCCACGGCGCAGTTTTTCTTTCACATAGTTGGTTTTCATGGTCAATCGCCCCGTTTCTGAAGCTAATTAATGAACTACTGCCGCAGTTTGGCAAAGGAGACACCTCCTCGCAACCCCCCCGCAAAACAGCTGGCAAACTAAGCGCGCGACAATTCACATTCGATCTCAACTCAAAATCGCTATACTAGAAGAGTGTTGACCTGGCAGTTCCCACAGCAACTTCAAACCATGGTCAACTAACAACAACCTCCATCCCAGTTAAATCAAGCACATGAAGTTACCTGTTATGAAATCATTGTCAGCCTCCTACTTGTCGGTTCTGCTAACGGCCTGGACAGTCCTTGCAAGCAACACTCTTTCCGCACAATCGCCAGAAAACTATGAAAAAGCTCGACAACAAATGGTGCAGGACGTGCTGGTCGCAGCCGGGGTCAAAGATGCTCGCGTGCTGCGTAGCGCGGGCGCTACGCTAAGGCATGAATTTGTCGACACTAAGTATCGTCGCTATGCCTACCTGGATATGGCTCTGCCTATCGGTGATAAGCAGACCATTTCATCTCCTTTCATTGTGGCTTACATGACAGAATCCATCGATCCGCAACCAACCGATCGAGTCCTCGAGATCGGTACCGGCAGCGGCTACCAGGCAGCGATACTCAGTCCACTGGTGACATCCGTTTACTCGATTGAAATTGTTCCTGCACTGGGTCGTACCGCACAACAGACACTCCAGCGGCTCAAATATCAGAACATTTACACTCGCATCGGCGACGGTTTTAAAGGCTGGCCCGAACATGCTCCCTTCGACAAGATCATCGTTACCTGTTCGCCAGAGAACATTCCCACGCCGCTGGTAGAACAACTTAAAGAAGGTGGCCTGATGGTGATCCCCGTTGGAGAACGCTACCAACAAACACTTTACCTAATGCGAAAAAAGAACGGGAAACTCGTGTCCGAAGCACTCCGCCCCACGCTCTTTGTACCTATGACCGGCCGCGCTGAAGATGGCCGGAAAATAAAGCCCGATCCCTTGAATCCCAAAACACTCAACGGTGACTTTGAAGACGCCCCCAAAGAGAACAAGTTCCTCCCCGGCTGGTATTATCAGCGACAGATGAGCTGGGAAACCGATCCTCAAGCCCCCCAGGGAAAACACTATATCAAGTTTCATAACGAAACCGCTGGCCTCGCTGCCCACCTGCTGCAAGGCTTTGCTATTCAAGGCAGCAAAATTGCGCAACTGCGCGTCTCCGGCTGGTTCAAACCAGAGAACGTTACCAGCGGTCGAAATCCGAACGAATTCGCGGGACTAACCATCAGTTTCTATGACCAAGATCGCCGACCTCTAACCACCGTCTGGATCGGGCCTTTGCAGGGAACCAAACCCTGGCACCAGTTGGAAAAAACCTTCCGCGTTCCATCCTCAGCCGTCCACGGCATCGTACGCGTAGGACTCTTCGGGGGAACGGGAACGATGGCCGTTGACAACGTCCAATTGAAACCGGTCAACCGCTAGCAAGTGGAAACACCCAGCCCCTTGGCCCAGTACTTCTCGCAGACCTTAGAAACCGTCAGTTTTTAGGGTCTTTTAATAGATTCTCTAGTTTCTAGAATCGTAAAATATTCCCCAAACTACTTGAATTACGCAGTCAAGCGGGTATTCTAGACCGTAAGCAACTGGCCTCCTGGCTCACCATCACTTTGCCAACCAAGGAACCGAATTTGATGACTCGCTCAAAACCTCTGCGTGTCGGCACAGGCATCGCCCTGGCCATTGTATTGACCATCGCGACCTCGTCGGTAGAAGCCGGCTGGCATCATGCGCCCGTCCAACGCACGGCACATGCTAGCAGTGGTGGCAGCAGTGGTGGCAGCAGTGGACATTGCCACGGAGGACTGGTCCGAGGTCTCCTTAGTTCACTTCACCAACATCCCTGGCACGGTCGCTACGTCTACTCGGCCGGCCACTTTTCCTCAGGTGGCTCCTCAGGTGGATCTTCAGGTGGTGCCGTGCTCTCGCGTCGCATCCCTCGACGCTTGTACTACACTCCGCCGACCGTGGTTCCAACACCAGCTCCCACCAAGGAACCGGCGGCAGCTCCCGAGAAACCTGCCGCCAAGCCAGCAAAGGATCCCACTGGTCAAGCGAAGCTGGATTCTGGCGAAGCAATCTTTAATATTCAGGTTCCAGAAGATGCCCGCGTTTTTGTCAACGACATCGCCACCAAGACACCTGGTACAAATCGCCGCTATGTTTCCCATGGATTAAAGATGGGATACCGATACACCTATCAAGTCCGAGCGGAAGTCATCCGCAACGGCAAGGCAATTCAACAGACTCAAACCGTCCGATTACAAGCAGGGCAAACTGGCCTGTTGAATTTCGAGAGACTGGCACTGTCAACGCCGATAGTAACTACCTTAGTTTTACACGTACCCGAGGGTGCTACCGTAAGCCTGGCAGGCAAGCCATTGCCAACTGG
>JAYGDG010000794.1:0-3693 GCA_046583015.1 Pirellulaceae bacterium
CCAGTTGCCTCTCATGGGATCTCACAGTGGTTTGAGGATTAATCAACTCAATTGTCTGTTTCTTTCGGACAGGAAACCAGTACCGATACATCTTCCGCAGCCACTCAATAAAAAAGAACATGTACTATTTAACAGATCTGCGTCGCGGGGACCAGTGGTCCGCATCCGTGGCAATCGCCAGGTGGGACACGCTCTACAACCGCCTGGTGCTGCTACAAACGGGCTAACGCCTGCCGATCGGCTCTGGCAACTAACGAAAATGCTCTGCCAGCTGTTTCGTTAATAACTCCAGACGCTGCTGGTACCCAGCTTCCCTGGCGAGGTTTTTCATTTCAGCCATATCCGAGTAATGATCGTACAGTTCTCGTTCGACGACCTGACCCGTACTTAACTCGGTCCACTGGACAAAACGGTAGCGATCGGTTCGCAAGGCTCGTCCCATGTACTTGCCTCGAAATCTCAGGTACTGGCTACAGGCGGTCCCGTTCTCCCTGCTTCTGGGGTTCTTTAATACCTCAGTAAGGCTCTCCCCCTGCAAATGCGTGGGAGCCGGTAGACCGGCCAACTCGCAGAGGGTCGGGTAGAGGTCGACCAGTTCAGCCAGGGCACGGGTACGGCCCGCCTTCAGCCCGGGGGCCGCAATCAGGAGTGGAACCCGGGTCGCGATTTCGAAATTCGTCATCTTCGACCAGGCGCTCTGTTCCCCCAGGTGCCAACCATGATCGGACCAAAAGATCACAACGGTATTTTTAAGTTTCCCGCTGGTTCTCAACTCGTTCAAAAGCAGGCCCAGCTGGGCATCGACGTAACTGACACAGGCCGCATAGGCCTGCAATATCTTCAACTGCAACTTCGAATCGATCGGCCCCTGGTTCGGTACCCCCAGGTAACTGCGCAGCTCGTAACCGTTCCAGGCGATGGCCTGCTCTCGAGTCGGCTGGGAGGGCATGGTCAGGCCCACTCGCTTGGCAGCGCCTCCGTAGCCGTCGGAATTAAACCAGGCCATGACCGGTGAGCCGGGGGCCGGCAGCTGGTTCCTGGCCAGCCAGGAAGCATCCGGCCGATACAGATCAAAGTAACGCTTGGGAGCGACTAGTGGCAAATGGGGCCGGCGGTAGCCGACTGCCAGGAACATCGGCTTCTTCGTCTGACGATTTCGCATCACTTGCAAAACTTGTTGCGTCATTCGGCCTGCAAAAAAGTAATCATCCGCGACGTCGGGACTCTGCATGGCCGGGCAGGCAAACCGTTCGGCGATAATCGTTGATTGCTGCCCGCTGGCCACGGCAACCTCCAGCATCTCACCAGGCCGACCCGGGGATGATGGTACCGACCAGTCTGTCGTCAGGTCCCAGCCATCATGGTAAATCTTGCCAAAGCTCTGGGTATGGTAACCGTGCTGCTTGAACCAGCGGGCTAGAGAAATGGCGTCGGGCCGGCGCTGGCGAAAATCGGCCAGATCCTTATCCCGGTTGCTGAACACCCTAATCGCGTCCGGTCGCAGGCCAGTCATCAGTGACAAGCGGCTGGTGCCACACTTGGCATACTGGCAATAGGCCCGCTCAAACAAGATCCCCTCCCGCGCCAGCTGATCAATATTCGGTGTCCGCATCCGCTTATCTCCGTAGCATCCGAGCATCGGTCGCAGATCGTCGACGGCGATCATCAGGACATCTGGCCGCTCGGCTGCCGTCGCGGGCACCACCAGGCAAGCCGAGAGAAAGAAAGCAAACCAGTAGCCAGTCCGACATCTGCCCTCAACTGTTTCAGGAAGACTCATGGCGTGATTCTTTTCAAGTAAAGCTGGTTCAAACGCATCAGTTCACGGCCCGGTGCGGAGACAACCTCGGCCTGGAGAACCGCTTCCCCCTTTTTTAGCACCAGTTCACCCGCCCTGAATCGCTCGAACTGATCAGCCGTCGTCGTCGCCCGCACCTTGTAATCAAAAGAAGACTGGCCGCAACTGATCCGCAACACACCTCCCGCATCGACCGGCCGACAGCCATAACGCAGTTGGATGATATAGCGACCTGGCTGCAGAACGTCCAGTCGCCAAGTTGCCTTTTCACCCGGTTCACGCCACCCATCAATCGTATCCCAGTCGTAACCGTCGAACGTATAGTTCACTTGCTTGCCGGTCCAGGTTGCCCAACTGGGCTGAATCGTCACCCGGTCTTCTTCCGGATGACCAACGGGGATGGCAATCGGACGATATTCCACACCCTTCGTGACATCCGCAAACCAGTCAGTAAACGCCTTACGCAATCGGGAAACCACTTCCGGGTGTTCCTTGGCAAGATTCGTCTGCTCGCCAGGATCGGATTGCAGGTCAAACAGCTGCCAACGGGCAGGATCTGGCTTGCCGTCCTTGGGAGTTAATGTTGCCAGCTTCCAGCGCTGGTCACTAACACCCCAGCGTTTATCCGGGTTCGGGAAATACCGGTCCCAGGTATGGTAGACGTAGCGATGGTGTGTTTCACCCTTTCCTGATCGCAGGATGGAAAGGAAACTCTTGCCATCCAGCGGCCGATCAGCCGGCAAGGCCACTGCGGCCAGTTCGCAGCGGGTCGGCAGCAGGTCGACGTGGCTGACCTGCCCCTGCACGACACTCCCTGGCTTGATGACGCCGGGCCAGCGGGCAAAGAGGGGAGACCGCACGCCTCCTTCATAAGGCTGCCCCTTGTTCCCTCTCATGTCTCCCTTCCAGAATTTGCTGACGCCACCGTTGTCACTCATGAACATCACGAGCGTATTGCTTTCAATACCGAGGTCCTCGATGCGCTTCAAAAGCCGGCCAATGTTCGTATCGACCCGTTCGATCAGGGAGTAGATGCGAGCTTCTCGCAACGGCAACCCGCGCTCGAGGTATTTGGCCAGCAGCTTGTCTCCCTCAGGCTGACCAAAGTGGGAGGTGTCGAGCAGCCATGGCGAATGCGGCGCATTAAAGTTCAGCATGCAAAAGAAGGGCCTCTTTGCTTTCCGAGCGGACGCTTCCACGAAATCCATAGCGGCATCGGTAAAAACATCACTCACGTACCCCCGCGCCTCGACCGGTTTCCCATTGTGAAAAACCTGGTCCGGAAACTGATACCGCTCGATATGTCCGTGGTAATGTCCAAAGAATTCATCGAAGCCGCGCTCCTGCGGCTGGTAGCCCCGGTATTGTCCCAGGTGCCATTTACCAAACAGCCCCGTACGATAGCCACCCTTTTTCATCAGTTGGGCAATCGTGACTTCGTTCTTTCCCAACGTATCGCCCCCAAAGCGTGTGTTATAGAGACCGGTTCGAAGGTAATAACGACCAGTCATCAGGCCGGCCCGTGTCAGCGAGCAGACCGGCGCCACGTAGTAACGCTGGAACTGCATGCCCGTCCTGGCAATCCGATCCATGTGCGGGGTGTCGATATGTGGATTGCCCGTCACCGCCGTATCCCAGTAACCCTGGTCATCGGTCATGATCACGATAATATTGGGGCGCTCGCTTGACTCGACCTGGAGCGCACTCGCACCACTGCAAGGCAGCACCAATAGCACCATCATTACTGAAACAAACGTTCTCACTCGGCGTCGCAAGTAACCCACAACCCTCCGGCAATCGCCGACCGAGCGAACAATAACGGACTGAAACATGCTTGAATCCTTGTTTACTTGTACGTGGCCCTGGCATCAGATCAGAGCTCATTGTCCATTGCA
>JAYGDG010000882.1:0-6790 GCA_046583015.1 Pirellulaceae bacterium
AGTCGATCACTTTCCCGAAATTGTCTATACATTACCCCCCGAACCCCACCAAACACCTCAACAACGTGAAGGAGCATAACGATCGTCACATGATCGATGAGGAACGAGGCCCGAGACACTCCAGGAACCCCGCCGGCAGAGCATGAAATCGCAATGATGTTGATGAGTGTTTCTCGATGAATTCTTGACAAGAACCGGCATAACAAACATCTGAAAGAATTATCCACGCGTAACACAGACAAGCAACAGACTAGAGAGTTGATGATGTCAGCAACGACTGAAGGACAAAATACAACGGTCAGTAACGTTGAACAACTTGAGAGTGCCACGGTACGACTCGCCGGTGATTCCGGTGACGGAATGCAACTATTCGGCACTCAATTGACCAATACCTCGGCACTGGCCGGTAACGACGTAGCCACGTTTCCCGATTTTCCAGCGGAGATCCGGGCACCTCGAGGTACACGAGCCGGTGTCAGTGGCTTCCAGGTCCAGTTTGCCGCCTCGGAGATTTTTACACCGGGAGATCGACTCGACACCCTGGTTGCCATGAATCCCGCGGCATTGGTCACCAACGTGGCCGACTTGAAACCCCATGGGCTGCTGATCGTCGATGAAGACAGCTTTGAATCTAGGGATCTGAAACTGGCTAACTGTGAAGAGAATCCTCTGGATTCCTCGGAAATGGATTCGTATCGACTCTTCAAAATCCCCATGACGACGCTAACGCGTAACGCAGTCGCCGACCTGGGATTGAGTGTTAAGATTGCTGATCGCTGCCGAAACTTCTTTGCGATGGGGCTTATCTACTGGCTTTACGAACGGGACCTGAAACCAACGTTGCAGTTTATCGAGGAGAAATTTGGAAGTCACCCCGAAATCGTTGCTGCCAACGAAAAAGCGCTGCGAGCTGGCTGGAATTTCGGCGAAACGACTGAGGCTTTCGTCAGCACCTACCACGTCGATCCCGCTGACTTGCCTTCTGGAACCTACAACAACATCATGGGAAACCAGGCTTTGGCCTGGGGCCTGATTACGGCTGCCAAGTTGAGTGGCAAAGAGTTGTTCTACGGGACTTACCCAATTACCCCGGCCAGTGACATCCTTCATGAACTTAGCAAACACAAGAATTTCGGGGTGCGCACTTTCCAGGCCGAAGATGAAATTGCGGCCATTTGCTCATCCATCGGTGCTGCTTTCGGAGGTGCCATGGGAGTCACGGCTTCAAGCGGACCTGGAATTGCCCTTAAGGGAGAAGCCATGGGATTGGCGGTTATCCTGGAATTGCCCTTAATCGTTATTAATGTTCAACGTGGTGGCCCCAGTACCGGACTACCGACTAAAACTGAACAATCCGATTTGCTGCAAGCGATGACTGGACGAAACGGGGAATCTCCGTTACCCGTAATCGCAACACGCAGTCCTGGTGATTGTTTTGATACCGCCCAGGAAGCCTGGCGCATTGCCGTGAAGTACATGACCCCGGTGATGATACTGTCTGATGGATACATCGCTAACGGCGCAGAACCCTGGTTGATCCCGAACGTCGACGAACTGTCCCCGATCCCAGTTAACCATCCCAACCCCCCCGAGAATGACGAACCGTTTCTACCATACAAGCGAGACGACTTGCTGGCGCGACCCTGGGCTCTTCCTGGAACTCCCGGGCTGATGCACCGAGTTGGCGGTTTGGAGAAAGCAGATGGTACGGGCAATGTCTCTTATGATCCGGACAACCACCAAAACATGACGGAAATACGTTCAGAGAAAATTGCAAACATCGCAAATGACATCCCCCCACAAGCCGTTCTAGGGCCGGAAAGTGGTGATCTGCTGGTACTGTCCTGGGGTGGGACCTATGGAACTTGCATGACCGCGGTGAAGAATTCGATTGCAAAAGGGCTGTCGGTGGCGCATGCCCACTTGCGGTATCTCAATCCATTCCCCAAGAATCTGCAAGAGCTCTTTTCCTGCTACAAGAGCATCTTGATTCCCGAATTAAACTCGGGGCAGCTGAGATCCTTGATCCGATCGAAATTCCTCCTGGATCCTGCCGGCTTAAACAAAGTTAAAGGAAAACCATTTTCTATTGTTGAAATTGAATCTTCTATTGAACACGAAATTGATAAATTGAGTTCATAATCATGAGTAGCGAATTACCCGTATTGAAACCCTCTGATTTTGCCAGTGACCAGGATGTCCGTTGGTGTCCTGGCTGTGGCGACTATTCCATCCTGGCGCAAATGAAGAAAGTGTTGCCAACTTTGGGCACCGCACCGGAGAACCTGGTCTTCATTTCCGGAATTGGCTGTTCCAGCCGGTTTCCCTATTACATGGATACCTATGGGATACACAGCATTCACGGTCGTGCTCCCGCCTTTGCCACAGGTCTCAAGGCAACACGCCCAGAGTTGGACGTTTGGGTCATCACCGGGGATGGTGATGCGCTGAGTATCGGTGGCAACCACTTGATGCACTGCATCCGTCGAAACTTGGATATCAACATTGTTCTTTTCAACAACCGCATTTATGGGCTAACCAAGGGCCAATATTCACCCACCTCACCCCTGGGGAAAGTCACCAAGAGTACGCCCATGGGTGCTATCGACAACCCCATTCATCCCTTGTCAGTCGCCATTGGCTGCGATGGAACTTTCGTGGCACGATCGATCGATGTCAATATTAAACATCTCGGCAGCATGCTGAAACGGGCTGCAGAGCACCGAGGAACGTCGTTCATCGAAGTCTATCAGAACTGCAATGTCTTCAATGATGGTGCCTGGGATTACGCGACCGATCGCACAACTCGGGCAGACAATGTGGTTGAGTTAGAACATGGTAAACCACTTATTTTCGGCAAAGATCGCGATAAGGGGATTCGGCTCAACGGAATGGAACCAGAAGTAGTAGAGCTGGGTAAGGGAATCACGGAAGATGACTTGTTATTCCATGACGAAAAGGCCGTGGAACCGAGCCTTGCTTATTTGCTGAGCCGGATGCGGCACCCAGAATTCCCGGAACCGATTGGCGTATTTCGAGCGATTGATGCACCGAAATACGACGAACTGTTAAACCAACAAGTCGACGATGCTCGTGAAAAACAGGGAGACGGCGACTTGGAAACTCTTTTCACCTCCGGCAACACCTGGACAGTTACATGAGCACCTGCCCTTTCTGCGATTATGAGAATATTGAAGGCACCGATCTTTGTGCCCAGTGTGAGCAACCTCTGCTTGATACTTCGCGTACCACGGCACAGACAGAGATTGAACGGGGCCTGATCAAAGACCGCATGACCGACTTGGGGCCCAAAACTCCAACTACCGTCGCTCCCGAGACACCCGTTGGAGAAGTTCTCAAGCTAATGGTTGATCAGTCCATCGGCTGTGTACTCGTGGTCGAAGAAGAAAAAATAGTCGGTATTTTCACTGAACGGGACGCCCTTTATAAGCTCAACACGAGTTTCCACAAATTTAAAGATCAACCCGTTTCTGAGTTTATGACTAAAGAACCTCAATCGCTTGACTTGCAGGCTAAAGTCGTTTTTGCTCTTCAACGTATGGACTTGGGTGGTTTCCGTCATATTCCCATTGTCGACGCGGACGGTCATGCCACCGGCATCATCTCCGTAAGGGACATCCTTCGCTACCTGACCGACAAGCTTGACAAGTCAGAAGTCTGACTCAGGAATATTCCTGACACGCTAATGACAGGGAGGTCTCACCTAGGCGTATTGCTGGCGCAAAGGCTTAATTACCACATCTGACACATGGGCGTTTGGTGGCAAGCCGGCAATCGCCGCAATCAACTCTCCAACTTCTTCCGGTTGCAAAATGGCTTGACGATGTTCCTCGCTAACCGGATTTGGCCGATTGACCAAAATGGGTGTATTGACTTCACCCGGATAGACATTAGTCACCCGAATACCGTGTGCTGCATCTTCATTTGCCACCGCAGTACCCAAGGCTGTCATGGCAAACTTGGATGCTGAATACGCAACTCCACCCAGTGGTGACGACCGTTTACCCGCAATCGATGAAATATTAATGATCAACCCACAACCCCGTTCCCGCATTTGCGGTAAGACTGCGTGCATGCAGTAATAAGTACCACTGGCATTGATTGCCATGACCTGGTCCCACTGGTCCGGTTCCATCTCCGCCATCGATCGCGTCTTTACATTCGTCCCGGCGGAATTGACCAGGATATCAACTGGACCTAATTCAGCAGCAGCCCATTCGAAGAGTTTCGTAACACTTTCCCGACTGGAAATATCAACCGCATGAGAAAGAAAGGGTGGATCACCATCCCAGGCTGCTACCGCCTGCTGTAACACTTCTTCCCTTCGACCACAGATCGCAACGCGGCATCCTTCCGCCGCAAAGGCCCGGGCGATTCCTTCTCCAATACCGGTGCCACCACCGGTGATGACAGCTGTTTTTCCTTGAAGTTTCATGATTCATCACCTGCAAAAAACTGAGCTTAACACGTGTTCTCTCACATTGCTGCCCACTAAAGAAATCTTTATTGTTTCGCGATTCTCTTGAGCAATTCGCCGCGCAGTCCTTTATCAACCACTTTTTCAGCAACCTTCCTGGCTTGATCGCGGACACGTTGAGCTGCCTCAACCCGCTTGGCATTCGACAGGCGCCCGCTGATTTCGCACAACGCATATCCTTGGCTAAGCGGGTCCTCGATACTCGTCGCTTCCTTTTCCGCCTGCTCAAAAGCCTGGTCAGCCAAGTCTTCACATTCTATTTGCAGGAGACGACTGGCCATATCTACCGTCAGGTCGCTGCGCTGCCGAGCGTCCGAAACTTCACCTAATAGTGCAAAGGACTCCTGGACCAGTTCGTCGCGCGGTTCAAGACGTTTCAAGCGGTGAAAGTGAAAAGCCAGGTTCATCTTGGCTCGCAACTTCTGCTCCGGCTTAGTTGCCTTCTCTGCCAATGCGCCCGCTTCCTGGAACATCTGCTCACCCGTATTCAACTGATCAAGGAAACGAAGCTGGATTTCTCCCATTTTTGCCAGGATCGCGACAGCCAGGTCTGCTTCCTCGATGTCGGCTACGGTGCGGTAGGACTCCTTAAGTACATCGCTTGATTTATCTAACAGGCCATGTTTTGCGTACGTGTAAGCCGCTGAGTTCAAGGCAGCTCCACGATCATAGGCGATCTTGATCTGCTTGGCCGTATCGGCTGCCAGCCCAATCGTCGCCTTACCATTCACTTTGTCATCATGCTCAAATTGGGTGTCAGCAATTGATAGAAGTCTCTTGCTTCGCAGGCGCAAGTTCTTAATCTTCATAGCCCGTTGCAACTGACCAGTCACAGAATTGTCAACTTCAACTTCTGATTTACCGCAGGAGACCAGCAGTAAGCTGAGTATGCTAAGCGACCAGCAGCAATGGTAGTAGAATCTCGATAAACCCATCATGAACCCTTTCGTCCGATACAACACAGTCCTCAAAATACGAATTGAATTTGTTTTAGCCGTGATTCAGTTTCAACCATCAGGGCATCTTCTGCCTGTTCATCTTCAGCTTCATAGGTCACCGAAAAACGCAAGTAAGGCCCCGCTTCATCCCACGGTACAGTCACGATTGAATGTTGGGTAATCAGGTACTGGCTGGCTGCTTCACCGGAATCAAATTCCTCCCCTGCAACAATTCCTTTCGGCGCCGCGGTGTAAAGAAAGTAGGAACCGCCGGGCATGGAACACTCGAACCCACAGCGGGTCAACATCGCCACCAGCTTCTCCAACCGACGGTGATACTTAGCAGCAATACGTTGTGGAATCGTCTCATCATCCAGCGCTGCAGCCGCCGACTTTTGAATCGCAATAAATTGTCCCGAGTCACTATTGTCTTTGACATCAGAGAAGGCCTGGACGATGCGGGCGTTACCACAGACCCAGCCAATCCGCCAGCCGATCATGTCGTAGCCCTTGGACAGTGAGTGGATCTCTACGCCAACTTCTCCGGCTCCCGGTGTCTGCAAAAAACTCAACGGTTCACCCTGGAACGTCAGGATGATGTGGGCTGCGTCCTGAATCACGACGATCTTATGGGTCTTGGCAAACTTAACCACTTGTTCATAAAACTCGGGAGTTGCCGTTTTCCCGGTAGGACTATTGGGATAATTCAAAACCAGCAGTTTTGCCTTGGTCAGCACATCCGCTGGAATCGAGGCCAGGTCCGGTAGGAAATCGTTCTCCGCCAGCAGCGGCAACTGATAAACCGCGCCACCATAATAGCGCGTATGCGTGCCGGCCACGGGATATCCTGGTACCGTCATTAACGTGATGTCACCAGGGTTGATAAAACAAGCCGGTAACATCGCCAGGGCAGTCTTGGAACCGATGCAGTGATTGATCTCCGAATTGGGATCCAAGTCAACACCGAACTGCCGCTTCATAAATCGACCGGCCGCTTCCTTGAACTCCAGCACGCCGTTATCTGCGTAGCCACGATTCTCCGGCTTGTGAACTTCTTCCGTCATCACCGTACGGACCGCCTGGTCCGCAGGACTATCATTCTCACCAATCCCAAAATCGAGTAACTGCTTGTCCGGATGATCCTCAATCGCTTTGCGCTTAGCCCGTTTAATCTTCTCGAACTTGTAGATATCCGTACCTTTACCGTAGTTCACTCCGCCAATTCGATCTGCAAACAGCTCTTGGAAATAAGGATCACTCATGGGGTCTATTTATCCGTAGCTCTGGGGGTCGTAAGTCCTGCGCCAAACTGTCAAATGCGCACAGTTAGACAACAATTCAACGTAACGCAAGC
>JAYGDG010000081.1:0-11906 GCA_046583015.1 Pirellulaceae bacterium
CCAGTGCTCGGGCAATTCCCATTTTGCATGCACCGGACTGACCACTGGTGCCACCACCCACGACGTTAATGATCAGGTCCACGTCGTTACGACAGTCGACAATATCCAATACGCTGGTTAAATTCTGCTGGTCTTGCTCAATCCGAAAATACTCTTCAAGCGATTTCTTATTGACCGTGATGTTTCCGCTACCAGCTCGAATCCGGACGCGGGCGACCGATGACTTGCGCCGTCCTGTGCCCAAGCAGTCTCCGTTGATGTTGTCTTTCTTGGTAGCGACCATGGTGGTTTCTTATGCCTCGGCTTGTAGCCTAAAAATGATTTATTGTCCTACTTTTTAGCGGGTAACTCGATCGCTTCTGGCTGTTGAGCGTGATGTGGATGGTCAGTTCCGCTGAAGACCTTTAGCTTGTGAAGCATTTTGCGGCCCAGCTTATTCTTGGGAAGCATTCGTCGCACGGCTTCACGGACGACCATTTCAGGTCTCTTGGCCAATCGATCTGCTGCTGTTTGCGTTCGCAGACCTGGGTATCCTGTGTACCGCGTGTAGACTTTCTTGTCCCATTTTTTCCCCGACAACGCTATTTTTTCAGCATTGATCACGACGATGTGATCACCCGTGTCGACGTGAGGTGTATAAGTAGGCCGATGCTTACCCATCAGGATGACGGCTATTTCACTCGATAATCGCCCTAGGATCTTCTCATTGGCATCCACCAGCCACCATTTGGAGGTGATTTCGCCAGTCTTTGCCATGTATGTTTTGGTACCCACGATGGGTTACTCCTCTAGCTATTCTGCAAGGGGTGCAAAACGTCTGAGTTTAGCTGTTCGGAGCCCTCTGATCAAGTGGCATAGGGCACTTCCGCGAGGTTTGAAACAGCCTGCACACGCCTGTTGGAGCAAAGGATTATCCGTTATAACGCACGGATACGTCCCTTCCAGCCATTCTTCTGGCAAGGACGTTTGCTGCTGGTTGCGCCACATGGAGTCATGTTGGTTGATGTGAACGGGTTCAGCAGGTAAAAAAAACGAGATGTTGGTGAGTTTGCCTGGTAAGACGTGAATTATGAAGGTAGCGGTAGTTAAAGAAACGTTTCCCGGGGAAGATCGAGTCGGTTTGGTCCCCGCAAATGTTAGCCGCCTGATGAAGGCTGGTCTGGAAATCCTGGTTGAAACAGGGGCTGGCACCGCTGCTTGTTTTGACGATGCTCAGTATCGTGATCAGGGCGCTCAGATCGTTCAGGATCGTACGGAACTGGCGGCTGCCGATGTGGTTGTCCAGATTCGCTCATTGGGCGCTAACCCGGACCAGGGTCGAGGAGACTTGGACCTGTTTCGCAGTGGGCAAGTCGTGCTGGGAATGTGCGACCCTCTCGGGAACCCCCAGGCGATTGCGGAGCTGGCGGAGACGGGTATTAGCCTGTTTGCGCTGGAAATGGTGCCGAGGATCACACGCGCTCAGAGTATGGATGTGCTGTCTTCCATGGCAACGATTGCTGGATATCAAGCAGTACTGCTGTCCGCCGTTGAATTGCCCAAGATGTTTCCCATGATGATGACTGCTGCCGGTACGCTTTCTGCTGCCCGGGTATTCGTGATTGGAGCGGGCGTAGCGGGTCTCCAGGCCATCGCCACGGCTCGGCGACTGGGCGCCGTCGTTCAGGCCTATGACGTTCGGCCAGCCTGTCGGGAGCAAGTTGAAAGTCTAGGAGCTCGTTTCGTAGAACTTGAACTGGAAACGGGCGATTCAGAAGACAAGGGTGGATACGCGAAGGCACTCGGTGATGACTTCTACCAGAAGCAACGGGCCCTGATGGCTGACATCGTGTCTGGGAGTGATATTGTGATCACCACTGCCGCTATTCCGGGGAAACCGAGCCCCCTGTTGATTACGGCCGAGGCGGTGGAGCGGATGCCTGCAGGTGGCGTTATTGTCGATTTAGCAGCCGAACGGGGTGGCAATTGCGAGTTAAGCCAGGCGGATCAGCGCGTTGTTGAACATGGCGTGACCATTCTGGGGCCGACGAATTTACCAGCGGAGATTCCCAACCATGCCAGCCAGATGTTTAGCAACAATGTTACTACGTTCTTGCTCCATTTGACCAATGAGGGCAAACTGGCGCTCGACCTGCAGGATGAAATTGTGCAAGGTACCCTGGCTGCACATGACGGCCAGGTTGTTAACGGGCGGTTGCGGGAGATCCTGGAATTGCCACCACTTGATCCGCCAGTTGAAGAACCGGCTGAAGAACCCCCAGCGGTGGCGGAACCGGAAAGTGGCGAAGATCATGCTGCGGATTCGGATGAGCAGGGAGAGTCTTCATGACAACCAGTCAACGGAGCACACTTTGGATGTCACTGCGAATGATCGTCATTCTTGCGCTGACCGGAGTACTGATCACGCATTGGTTTAGCCGTGGTGAGTTGCAGGGAAGCGATGACAAGTCAGCAGCTGCAAAAACGGTCGAACCGGATGCGGTCGATCCAGATGGAGCGGAGTCGGAACAACCTGAACCAGAAACGGACGATGAATTGACTGCTGTAGGAGCGGACCCAGATAGCGACGCTCAGGAATCCGGCGAGGACAAGAAATCTTCGGAACCAGTTACGGTGCTTGAAGAAGGGGAAGACCAGGCTGCGGTGAGCGTGGCCAAGGGTTCGGATCGGCTGGCCGCAGTGACGGTCTTTGTATTGGCTATTTTTGTTGGTTTCGAGGTCATTGCAAAAGTGCCTCCAACATTACATACGCCCTTAATGTCTGGATCGAATGCGGTCAGTGGGATCACGGTGGTGGGAGCCATTGTCGTTGCTGGCCAGCAGGGCTGGCTTTCTTCCGGGTTGGGGATGGTGGCCGTTGCGCTGGCCATGGTGAACGTCGTAGGTGGTTTCCTGGTAACGCATCGCATGCTGGCGATGTTTAAGAAACGTTAAGAAAGAAACTCGGTACAAGGATAGATTTTGTGGACGTGACACTGATTAAGCTCGCCTACCTTGTTGCGGCGGTGCTTTTTATTTTCGGCTTGAAGTTCATGGCTCATCCGCGAACGGCGGTGCGCGGTAATCTTCTTGGCGCGACCGGTATGGGCCTTGCGATTGTAGCCGGACTCGTGGAGGTGGGTGCTTTTCCACAACATCATTACGGGTTCATCGTAGCCGGCTGTTTATTGGGTGCTGCGGGCGGACTCTATCTGGCCATGAGTGTGCAAATGACGTCCATGCCACAACTGGTGGCGCTCTTTAACGGACTGGGCGGATTAGCATCAGTTTTTGTTGCTGGTGGCGCCTTGGCACTTGGTATGACACGGACCTGGGACGCCGTGTTAGCATGTGGTGTCTCGGGCTTGATTGGAGCAGTTACTTTTTCCGGTAGCCTGTTGGCGGCGGCCAAGCTGCAGGAATTGCCTGCTTTTCGACAGCCGATCCGGGTACCGTTTCGGCACGTGATTTCCCTAACCACGTCGGCTGTGTTGATCCTTTGCATCACGCTGATGACCACTGGCCACGGCGGCAACTGGCTCTATGTGCCCATCACGGTGCTGGCACTGGGCCTGGGATTCCTGTTAGTCAATCCAATTGGTGGGGCGGACATGCCGGTCGTGATTGCCTTGTTTAACTCCTACTCAGGTTTGGCTGCCACCGCGACCGGTTTCGTGATCAACAATGATGTGTTGATTATTTCCGGTTCCCTGGTTGGTGCCTCGGGGCTGATTCTCACGAAACTAATGTGCAAAGCGATGAATCGGTCCCTGGTTAATGTCCTGTTTGGTGTCATGGAGGCGAGTGCGGGCGGGGAAGATGTAGACGAGATCTATGCCAACGTACGCAGCACGACAGCTGACGATGTGGCGATGATTCTTGATACTGCCCAGCGTGTAGTGATGGTGCCTGGCTATGGACTAGCAGTCGCGCAGGCGCAACATGCTGTCCGTGACCTGGGAAATCTGCTCGAAGCTGCCGACATTTCTGTGCAGTACGCGATTCATCCGGTAGCAGGTCGTATGCCGGGGCATATGAATGTCTTGTTGGCCGAGGCAGATATCGATTATGACAAGCTCAAGGAAATAGAGCATATCAATCCCACCATGGAAACGGTTGACGTGGCGATCGTAATTGGCGCGAACGACGTTGTTAACCCGGTTGCTCTCACGGATCCCGATTCGCCAATCGCCGGAATGCCAATTGTTGAGGTGGGTAAAGCGCGCACGGTGATTGTCATTAAACGAAGCTTAAGTCCGGGGTTTGCCGGCATTCCGAACCCACTGTTTGCCGCTGACAACACGCTGATGTTGTTCGGAGACGGGCAAGACATGGTGTTAGAGATCGTCTCGGCGCTGAAGAAAAACGCCTAGCCAAGGCTCTTTACGGCGCTGCCGCATCTTTTTGCTGTTCATATTTTTGCTGGTATTTTCGCCACAGTCGCTTATGCCGGTCGTTTAATTGGACACGTTTTCCCTGGATAAAGGCTCCTTCCACTTGCGTGGTAGTCTCTAAAGGACTTCCCGTGGTGATAATGAGCGTAGCGTCCTTGCCCACTTGCAGGGAACCGACCCGCTGACTGACTCCCAGGATTTCGGCTGGTGATAAAGTGATGGCCCTAATGGCCTCGTCCTCTGGCAGGCCAAAGCCAGCTGCAATGGCAGCATGGTAAGGCAGGTTTCTCACGTTGGCTGCACCAAATCGTCCGTATGACGAGATACAGAACTTGATGCCGGCCTGGCGCAATCGTTCCGGTAAGGTGTAGGCGTCATCGTAAGCATCATGACGCCGTTGGGGCAATCGATAAACACCTCCGACAATCACCGGGACCTGGTGTTTCTTGAGCAGCATGGCACACCGTGGTGCATCGTAACCTCCGAAGAGAATCATCTTGAGCTTGCGTTCACTGGCAAAGGCGACGGCAGCCTGTATCTGCTGGATTTCATTGGCCTGTATGATGACCGGCAATTTGCCAGTCAGTACGGGAATCAGGGCTTCCCAGCGGGCATCATGATCCTGGCCCTCCAAGTTAGCTTCTCGAGCACGTCGATAGGCTTCTGCATCGTCGAAGGTTTTTCTAAGGTTCTTGAGTGCTTTGTCTCGATCCTCGATTTGTTGTTTGGCTGATTTTTCGACCCACCAGTCACTGACGGCTGCCATATTTGGCCATCTTACGATCATGCCGGCACCTGCTTGCAACGTCATGTCTTCCCAGGTCCAGCCATCGAGTTGTATGACGGCGGCTTGTCCGGAAATCGTTCCGCCAGTAGGAGCGGTCAACGTCAACAAGATGCCATTGCTGCGAGTTACGGGGATCAACTCACTGTCAGGATTAACCGCGACATGAGCCTTGACGTTAGGATTAATGGTTCCCGTTTCGGCTTCATCCACCGATGCTCGCACTGCTTTCACTTCGACCAGTCCTGTATTGGTCATGGAATCGAACAAGGCGGGATAAATGTGTTTGCCTTTCACGTTGATCACCTGGCTGCCGGCCGGAATTGGGATTCCTTTACCGATTCTCACGATACGTCCCTTCTCAAATAGCAAGGTGCCGTTCTCAAGTACCGGCCCGCTGACCGGATGAATGGTGGCTCCCACCAGGGCGACAGGTTGTTTCTGCGCTGCACCGGGCACTTCCGGATTAGCTTGTACTCGAGAAGCTGATCCAAGCAGCAGGAGAGCTGCCACGGTGGGAGCGAGGTAACGGATGAGGTGATTTGGTATTTGGTTCATGGCAGTGGAATCCTCGTGCGCTGAGGCGACTGGTTGACGGTTTTAAAACTAGTGCTGATGATGACCGTGGTCACAAAAGATATCGTCGCGTGGCCATAGTTCCGATTCAGGTGTTTTGGCTTCGCCTGGAGCCAGCATCGTCTCACCGGAATTGAGAATCTTCTGAATCAGCACCGCACGCATCTGTTGTGCCTTGAGGCGCTGCTGCTGGTCGTCTGCTCGGTCGAAGTACTTGCGACCATCGATCCATGTCTGTTCACATCGTGACAGGATAGAGAGTGGTGAACCACTCCAGACAACCAGGTCAGCATCCTTCTTGGGTTCGATGGATCCCACGTACTGGTCAATCCGGAGTTGTCGGGCTGGATTGAGCGTGACGAATTTAAGTGCTTCTTGGGGCGGGACACCACCATACTTGATTGCCTTGGCCGCTTCGTGATTTAAATGGCGAGCCAACTCGCGATCGTCTGAGTTAAAGGAAACCACCACTCCAGCCTGATGCATGATTGCTCCGTTGTAGGGAATTGCATCATAGACCTCGAACTTGTAAGCCCACCAGTCTGAAAAGGCTGATCCCATGGCTCCATGTTTCGCCATCGCATCGGCGACCTTGTATCCTTCCAGGATATGCTGAAAGGTCCCAATGCGAACTTTGAAGTCATCGAGGGTACGAATGAGTGCCAGGATTTCGTCTTGCCGGTAACTGTGGCAGTGAATCCATCGCTTGTGGTTGAGGATTTCCAGCAGGGCATCTAGCTCGAGATCTTTGCGGGGAGGAATTCCTGCCTGGTTGGCGTTCCATTGCTTCCAGTCGGTTTCATATTGTCGAGCGGCCTGGAAAGCATCTCGCACGATTTGTTCGACACCCATGCGCGTTTGTGGATAGCGTGTGTTGAATTCGTCTCCCCAGTTGCTTTGCTTGACGTTTTCACCGAGAGCGAATTTGATTCCCAGCGGCGCCGTCTTAAACTTCATTTCTTCACCCAACATACCCCAGCGCAATTTGATGACCTGGTTCTGACCACCAATCGGATTTGCTGAGCCATGCAGGATATTGGATGATGTCACACCGCCTGCCAGTTGTCGGTAGATATTAATGTCGTCCGCATCGATAAAATCACCGATGCGAACTTCGGCCGTGATGGCCTGAGCACTTTCGTTCACTCCGCCATCGGTAGCCATGTGGGAATGGCAATCGATAATTCCCGGGCTGATGTGCTTGCCCTTGGCATCGATGATCAGGGTTCCAGCGGGCAAGGCAAAGTCTTTGCCTACTTGCAGGATCTTGCCCTTACCGACCAGCACGGAACTGTTCTTTAAAATCCCTTTTGAACTACAGGTCCAGATCGTGGCATTACGAAATAGTACGTAACGGTCCTGTTGTGGCGGTGCCGATCGGCCGGCTGAACCGAGGGGGAACTGGACCGGGAAGGAAGCTGCTAATGCCTGGGCAGTTTCTTTCTTGGGGTCCTTGTCCGGTTTGTTCTTGGATTTCCCGGTTTCCGAAGATTGCTGCCGGGCATTCAGTACGGAATGCGATTCGTCAGCCCAGGTGACTTGCCCTAACCCTTGTAGAGAGGTCGATTCTTTACCGGTCAGGACCAGCGTCCAGCGAATGAAGCCTTCTTGTCCGAGCGACTTGCCTGGAAACACCGCACTGAGCCGAGCGTCTCGCAAACTGATTCGGCTACATTTGATCTCAATCGGTTTGTCAGTCTCTGCTGGTGTGACTGTTAACGTACCGGTCAGTTTTCCTGGCTGCCCAGCCACGATGAGTTTCCAATCAGTTTGCTTGTTAACGCGGTTGTAACTCAAGGTCCAGGTTCCCCGGGCATCGATCAGCGGCGGTGGTGAAAATTCAAAGCGTTTGCCGTTGACCCAGGTTTCCAGGACCTTGGTCTTCGAGGCAAACAGGTCGCCATCGGTGATCACGAAGTTGGCTAATTTTCCTGTTTCCAGGGTTCCGACAAGTTCTGTCGCCTTAAAGAGCGCAGCAGGCGTTGTGGTTAGTGCTCGCAGGGCGGAATCGGCAGACAAGCCCCGTTGGACCGCCTTGCGAACCGCTGCTAGAAACGTCCCAGCGTCATCCAGGCCATGGCTGGTCAGCAGGATCGTGACACCTGCCTGGTCCAGCCGCGCAGGATTTTCCGGCGCATGATCCCAATGCATCAGCTGTTCGAGAGTTACACTACGAGCAGTTTCAGCGGTGCCGACGTTCGGAGGCTTCGGAAAATTAACGGGGACGATAATGGGGAGCCCCGTCTTCTTAATGGCATCAAGGCGACGATACTCGTTACCCGAACCGCGAACCAGCGTACGGAGCTTGAACTCACGGGCAAACCTGTCAGCCCGTAGCACGAATAACTCGTTGGATGCGTCGGTAATTACTAAGCCTGATTGATTGAAATAGGGTTGCAGGGCAGCCAGTGCATCGTTTCGCTCTGGTCGAACCAGCTTTGCATTTTCGCCATAGGCAGCCCAGGCACTGGCGTACCACTGGGCGTCGTAAAATGACTGTCGTGCCAGGGCCACGGCTCCCATCGGTGAATTGGGATACTGGTCTCGACCGCGGCCTCGGGGTACGGTTAGTTGCAGATGCTGGGCAACGTTCGGTTGAACAACCGCTTCGGTGTCGGTTTCAGTACCGGTCGCTATCAGAGCGCTGCTCCCTTTCAGGATTCCCTTCGCGGGAGCAACGAGTCGAACGGTAATTCCCTGTTTACGGAGTTTTTCATTCCGGGCCTGGTTTTGCTGGTAGTGGCCGGCCACCGATCGCTGCGGGCGGATCGTGGAGTTCCAATGAAGAGCCCCGGAGTTGTTGGCAGTTGCGGGCAAGGTAACTTCACTAAACGCATCAATCAGTCCCGCGTAAATCGTCTTGCCTTGGAGATCAATCACCCGTGCGCCGGCAGGTATGTTTTTGCCAGCTGCCACACGAACGATCTTGCTATCGCGTACCACGAGCGTCCCGCTGGGAATAACCTGGCCAGGACGGGGAATGATACGAGCGCCGGTCAGTGCGTAAAACTGTGGAGTATTGTTGCGCAGTCCTTCCACGGGAGGTGTGGATGGAGGTGCTGCCTGTCCCAGCCAACTGACGATAATGGCCAAGAACAGGATCGTGGTGAATAGGCCGATTGATTTATGTCGTAGCATGTTACGGCAACTCCAGAAAAGCAAAATAAGCGGCCGTTTGACGACCAGCAACCAGGCTCCCCGAGGGGGTCAATCGACAAATGTAGCACAGCCAGAAGGGCTTTGCGAGTAACGCCAGAGGCCCGTTGTCGCGGGCCCGAATCAGCATCCGTGATACCCGCTTAGCTGGCAGGCAGAGGGCATTGCCTGGATAGAGTCCAGGGAGCGGTGCGGGTGCTCAAGATGCGATCACTTCTTCAATCACTTTGCCTTCTGAGACCAGAACGGGTCGGATTGGCGGGTTGTACATTTCTTGCTGGAAGTCAATTCCGAGGGCTTTCAAGACGGTGGCGTGTACATCGGCAATATTGCGGGGATTTTCCACGTTACGGTCAGGGCGGGAAGTTTCCAGGTTCGGTGCGGGAGAAGTTGCTCCGATAACCTGGCCTCCTGAAATCCCGCCACCAGCCATGGCAACCGTGAATCCATGCGGCCAGTGGTCTCGTCCCTCTGTGCGGTTGATTCGTGGATCACGACCAAATTCTCCGCCCCACAATACAATGGTATGTTCCAGCAGGCCCTCTTCTTTAAGGTGGTCGATCAGCGTGGCCATTGCCGGATCCAGGATAGCCATTCGTTTCTGTTGTAGTTGATGATTATTGATGTGAGTGTCCCAGCCACCGAGGGTGACTTCCACGCACCGTACCCCGGCCTTGATTAGCTGGCAAGCAGCTTGGCATCCGCGACCAAAGGGTGTATTCCCATAACGGTTGCGCAGGTTTTGAGAAACGGACATAACATCAAAAGCTCGCAACTGTTCGGAGGACATCATCTTGATTGCGCGGTGAATAGAGACTTTGTGGAGTGTCTTTTGCTGGTCCAGTTTCGGCAGTCGTCCACGAGAGAATTCCGGTTCAACAATATCGAGCAGGTCATCGAGGCGGCGTTTGCTGCGCGGTTGAGAGACGGCCCGGGTCAAATCTGGCAGTGGTTTTTGTGGATCACCGACCTGGAAGGCATCGTACTGGTCTCCCAGGTAGCCACCTCGAGCTGGCCAGGTATTAGGGAGAATCGAAATGTGTCGGGGTATATCAAGCTGGTCGGTTAACTGGTGACAGACAACGGCACCCAGGGCAGGATGGACCATTGTTGGATCCGGGCGAAATCCGGTCTTGGCGTTGTAGGTAGCTCGTTCGTGGTCCTTTTGATCGCTTACCACGGAACGAATCAGGGCAATGTGTTCCATCTGCTCGGCCACCTGATCTAAGCCCCGGGCGATCTTGATACCGGGTGAGCTCGTCTTAATCGCCTTGGTTTCTCCCCCAATGGGCGTATTTGGATGGGGATCAAATGTTTCCAATTGACTTGGTCCACCTTGCATCCACAGCACGATGACTGATTTTGCCGGCGCTCCCCGAGGGGCCTCCTCAGCAGCTCGACTTAAAGATGTTGCCAGCGGGGTTAGCCAGGAGATCGTTCCGGCTGTTGCAGCGCGCAGCAGGGTCCGCCGATTCCAGTGATCGCCGCTGCCACATTCAGCTCGTAAAGGGATTCTCGAAGTCATCAGGAGTTTAGTGGTTCCAGGAAAATTCCGTGCTGTTCAAAAGTATCCAAAACAAATCGTTCATGGCATTCGATCGCTTCCTCCCGGTCGATTGCTGCAAACGCTGCTGGAAGTGTTTCAGTTCCCGTTTGCTGGGAAGTCGGCTAAAGATTGTCAGGTAAGCGGTCTCCACAGCCTTGTTGTTGTCATTGGTGACCATCAAGATGCGATTGGACGCGTTGGCAATAGGATTGTCCTTGGTTCGTTCCTTCACGAGTGTTCCATTCAACATTAACAGTCGTTGCGTGATCGTTCCACCTCGATCACGAAATTCATCATCACCCAGGTCACCGTAACGGCGGATAAAGTCATTTTGATTGAAGTAGCGAAGCAACTGCCTGAAGATGTGAGCATTGGCGTCGATTGTTGTTAAGGTGCAGGCTTGAATAATACTTCCAGCAACCTGTTCCGGGCGTAATCGTGTTAACGGAAAGACGGCCCAATGTGCTTCATGATCTTCTGTCAGAGGGAAATCCGCCCGACTTTCCAATTGAAAAACTTGTAGCGACGAGATGATGCGGATTAATCGGGCCAGGTCAAAGCCGTGCTCCGAAAAGTCATCGGCCAGGATTTCAAGCCCTGGCGGAAAAGGCCCATGCAATGGAATACTGTCGATTGGCTTAACCAGTGGCTGGCCCAACATGATAGCCCAGATGCGATTTACGGTTGCTCGGGAAAAGGCCCGGTTCTTGTCGTCGGTTAACCAGAGGGCCAGCTCTTCTCGCTTGGAATCCTGTTTACTCAACAACTGCGGATAAAACGGAACGGCTGGTTCAACCAGTTTCTCCTGCTCCTCGTCCAGATACTTGATGTGATATTCCTTGGCTGGCTTATCTTGAATGCCAGTCAGGGAGTTTTCCACGGATCCAAAGTAGGCAG
Organism: Pirellulaceae bacterium; assembly: GCA_046583015.1. Lineage (GTDB taxonomy): Bacteria > Planctomycetota > Planctomycetia > Pirellulales > Pirellulaceae > JAZADA01. The sequence continues at coordinate 11,333 of JAYGDG010000081.1, forward strand.
CCAGTTGGTGAAAATCACTTTGTAAACCAGTTCGGGTCTGGTCTGAATCACCGAGAACGATTTGATCAAGCTTGTCATCATGACATTGCAGGCAGTCGATACGGACGCCAAGAAAGGCTCGCGTGATGCGTCCAGCCAGGCGTGTTTCGTCTGGCTGGTTATCTCCATTTTGATCGATGGTTACAGTTAGAAAATTAGCGGCTGGAGAATCGGTCCATAGTCCATCGACAGTAATGAGTTCTCGTACCAACTGGTCATAAGGTCGGTTTTCAGCGAGTTGATTGCTGAGCCAGCTCACGAATCTCCTCCGTCGGTAGACCAGGAAAGGTCCCGTTTCAGTTCCCACGTAGGCTCGCGCCAGTCGTTCAGCCAGGTAGTCGAAATAGCGCTGGTCCGAAAGCAGCTGGTCTACCCACCGGGAAATTCGCTGTTCCGCAGGGAGTTGTTGAAGAGCTCGGATTTCTTCAAAGGAAGGAATGGTACCAGCCAATGCCAGTGATAAGCGGCGAGCCACCAACAGGTCGCTGGCCTTTGCGGCTGATTGTAGATCCGCTTTCGACCAGTCTCGCGCAAA
>JAYGDG010000127.1:0-4015 GCA_046583015.1 Pirellulaceae bacterium
CCAGGCTCGCCGTGAATTCCTGAGGTCGGTCGTCGACTACAACGCCGCCCAGTTCCGGTTGCAGCGGGCCCTGGGGTGGCCAATTCAGTAGCGAATAACTGATACTGATCACCCCTGGCACTGGCACGGAACACTCAACTGCAGCGGGCACGGATCCCGCAGTACGAACGGTGGCACCCTTCTTCAGACTGGAAATGAGGTGAGTGAAGAACTACAATTGCAGTTATTGCATATCCGTCAAGATGTGAACCTGAAGACGCGTGTTGTCCCTTCCCCGCGCGTGGCATCCTTAAGTCGACTGACGGGGAGAGTGCCTGATGAAGACGTGGATCTTTCTTCTCTCGCTGCTGCTGACAGGCGTCAGCCAGGCGGCTGACAGCCCGCCAGCGGTGATAGCGCTGTTCCAGCAGAGCTGCGTCAAATGCCATGGCAAAGGTGGCAAGGCCAAGGGAGAGGTAAACCTGCTGAAGATTCGCACGGCAGCAGATCTAACCGCTGACCTGGAACGGTTGCAAGCGGTCATCGAGGTACTGGATGCGGGCGAGATGCCTCCGGAGAAAGAGCCCGCGCTGCAAGCGGGTGTCCGAGCGGCAACGGTGAAGCAATTACGTCAGCTGTTGCGTGCGGCAACGTTAGCTCAAGGTTTCGCCCCCACACCGATTCGCCGCATGAACCGCCTGCAATACAACAACGCGGTCCAAGATTTATTTGGTCTGAAGGTGATGGTGTTTCCCTTGCCGGAACGGATGATGCGCGATCGTTCCGGTTATTTCCAAAAAGCCCTGGCAGCCCCCAATAATAGGATGCCCCAGACGATCACGGTAAGCAGTCGGATGCTGGGAAAATCGGCACTTATCGAGCCACGACTGGCAGGCGTGGGACCGTTCCCGCAGGACCTGCGGGCGGATCATGGCTTCGACAATCGCGGCGATCATCTGTCGCTTTCGCCAATCTTGATGGAGGCATTTTTCACGCTCAGCCGGCGGATTGTGCAGAGTTCTAATTTCGATGGGCGCACGGTTGGCATTTGGAAGACGTTTTTTCTGCCGCCGTCGGATGACGTCGATCTGAAGATCGAGGTACGCAAACGTCTGCGCAACTTTTTAACCAGGGCTTTTCGTCGGCCGGTGCAGGATGAGTTATTGGACCGCTATACGCAGCATGTAAGCGGGCGTATTGAAGCCGGGTTAAATTTTACCGATGCCATGAAAGAAGTGGCCTCGGCCACGCTTGCTTCGCCACGCTTTCTTTACCTGTACGACAAACCGACGACGGGCAAAGATACAACAACCGTGGATCAATATGAACTGGCCTCGCGACTGTCATTCTTCCTGTGGGGCAGCATCCCGGATGACGAACTGTTGCGCGTGGCAGGCAGTGGCAAGCTGATCGAGTCAAAAGTGCTGGCACAACAAGTTGATCGCATGCTGGCGAACAAGAAACTCAAACGGTTTTGCGACAGTTTTCCCGCCCAATGGCTACAACTGGACCGCATTGTTTCGTCCCTGCCTGATGAAAAGACCTATGCGGATTTTTATTATGCCCCGCCGAATTACCGCACCAGCATGGACATGATGATGGAACCTTTGCTGCTTTTCGAAACGGTCCTTATCGAGAATCGGTCAATCCTTGAATTCATTGATTCAGATTACGCTTACCGTTCCGCCCGCCTCCGCAAATGGTACGGCGCGAAAACCGAGGAAAAACTCGGGGGGCCGGTCACGATGCAGTTCAAGCGTCAACCGGTAACCGATCGCCGGCAAGGCGGGGTGATTACCACTGCAGCGGTGATGACGATGACTTCCAGCCCAACTGAGACCAAGCCGATCACCCGCGGTGCCTGGATTGCCGGCGTGATTTTCAATTCGCCCCCCGAACCTCCACCCGCCAATGTGCCGCCCTTGAAGTCCGAGGATGAGAAAAATGACCTGACCCTGCGTGAACGGTTTGCTGTCCACCGGGACAATACCTCTTGCGCCGGTTGCCATGCCAGGCTCGATCCGCTGGGGTTTGCCTTGGAAAATTTTGATCCCGTTGGCCGCTGGCGAAATGATTACGAGAATGGCCGCCAGGTCGATTCCTCCGGCGTACTGTTCCGTAAGCATAAGTTCAACAATGTAGTTGAATTCAAGGATGCCATTCTGGCTGAAAAAGATCGTTTCACTCGCGGCTTTGCCGAGCATCTGTTATCCTTCGCACTAGGTCGTGAGATTACAGTCGCCGATGCACCAGCCCTGGACCGCATTGCGGCCCAGGCCAAAGCGGCTGATTACCGTCTTCAAACGCTGATCCATGAAGTGACCCAGAGTGCACCCTTTGTCAGTAAACCTCGCGCGGTGACCAGCAAAGAGCCTCGCGAAAAGGACTAGCCAATGTATCGAGGAAAGACGATGACGCAACCTTCCAGGCGCTCCTTTTTGCGCGGCCTGGGCGGTGCAGCCCTGGCACTTCCCTGGCTGGAAAGTCACTCCATGGCTGCAGGCACGAAGGCTCCAGCACAGCGTATTGCCTGGTTTTACGTACCGATCGGCGTGGTACGACGGGGTTTTTTCCCCGGAGAGAAAGATGGCCCCGTGCCGAATTTTACCGGCAATCGCCAGGCACTCGAGAACAAGGCTGAAATCCCGATCGGCTTGCATCCGCTCAAACTGACGCCAACGATGAAGCCGCTTGCCAAGATGAAGGACAAGGTCACGCTGATCACCGGCATGGATCGCACCTTCCAGCCGGGCACGGATGTACACGCCCAATGTGCCTCCTGTTTTCTCAGCAGTGCCAGTGCGTTTTCGATCACGCAATCGCCCTATCCACAGGCACGTACCCTGGATCACGTGGTGGCCAGTGTCAGCGCTGGTAATACTCCCTTCCGAACACTGGAATTCAGTTGCAACAGTCACAAGGACAACCGGGAGTCCATCCAGTTTGACAACGTTTCGTGGTTCGGCACCAGCCACGTGGCACCATCCATGCGAGACCCGCGCAAAGCGTACCGCCGGTTGTTTGGTACCCAGGAAACCAAGACCAACCGCAACATCACGGACCTCGTGCTGGAAGATGCTCGATCGTTGCGAAAGGAGCTCGGTTATACCGACCAGCAAAAGTTCAACGAGTACTTTGATTCCATCCGCACCATCGAGTTGCAGTTGGACAGGCTGGACGAGATGAAGCAAGAGCTCTCCAGGGTCAAGCTCGAAGAGCCACCCGAGGCACATTTGCCACGCGGCAAGTACATTCGCCTGATGGGAGACCTGATGGTCGTGGCCTTACAGACAGGTCTCACCAACGTGGCTACCTTCATGGTCGGCCCTGAGCGCTGGGATACACCATACCTGTACGAAAATCTTTTTGACAAGCCGCGCAGTCATCACCAGATGTCGCACAACCAGGGTAAATTCATGGACGACCTGCTCAAACTCGACCATTTTCACATGGAGCAGTTTACCTATCTTCTCGAGAAGATGGACTCGATCTCAGAAGCCAACGGGACGTCGCTGCTGGACAATACTATTTTTACCTATGGTTCCGGACTGGGAGATGGATCGACGCATCAATACAGTGCCCTGCCGATCATCGTAGCTGGCTCCGGTGGAGGAAAACTTGTTACCGGGAAACACCTTAACCTGTCCGTCACCTCGGCTCCACAACAGCCCAAGAAGGGACAATACCGACAGCCCGGAAATGGCGCGCCGCTAGCTAATCTCTGGCTGACACAGGCTCACGCAATGGGTCTGAAACAAGAACGTTTCGCCGACAGTACCGGGATGATTTCCCAGTTGCTGGCCTAGGCAGGCGACGACGTGGCCGAGGAGAATGAGATCGACCCGACACTCAAGGGACTCGCCAAGAAATAAGCAGACTGGAATCAGCGGGGCCGAGCTATCGAGCAGCTGGTCTACGTGAAATCATGACTCAGTATTTCAATATACGACGGAAACGGCAACGAGATTCCTGCTTCGATGTAGCTGGGGCAGCGCCCTGGTGCTGCTGAGTGCTTCAATAACCCAAGCGGCAGACG
>JAYGDG010000304.1:0-3754 GCA_046583015.1 Pirellulaceae bacterium
CCGACGGTCCCCTCACGAACTCTCGTCAGCCTGATTCTTCACTCGGTTCGTTGCTTTGGGGACGGATCTCAGTATCATGGGGGCAGCGAATTTGGACAACTTAAGCCAGGGGGAGTTGTGTGATGAAGGATTTCAACTTGCGTAGAACGGTTATGCTGAGGGGATATTTGGCTCGTTGTCGGTCATGCCAGTCGGCGTGGATCAGTACGTTGATGATGATGGTGACCCTCTCGGCCATGGTTCCTGTTTCTCCAGTGGTTGCCGCTGAACGGGTCTTGAGTCGTCGCCTGGTGCGTCCCTGGCGTGCTCGGCGTGATGATGCGAGACCCCGCTTGGGGGCTCGCCTGCGTCGGCGTTCGACATCCCAGGCCAATTGGCGGTCCTTGTTTGATGGCAAAACGCTAGGAGACTGGAAGAAGACGGAATTTGGTGGTGAAGGAGATGTGGGTGTTAGCGACGGTCGCATCGTGCTGCAGTTCGGTTACTCGATGACCGGGATCACCTACTCGGCAGAGTTGCCGAAAATGAATTACGAGTTGCAATTGGAAGCGGTGAAACTCGATGGCGATGATTCTTTCTGTGGTTTGACTTTCCCGGTGGCGGATGCATATTGCAGCTTCATTGTCGGTGGTTGGGGCGGGTCTGTGGTGGGCCTGTCGAGCATCGATGATGCCGATGCCTCGGAGAATGATACGACGAAGTACATGAACTTCAAAAAAGGACAATGGTATCGGATCCGTGTTCGGGTTGAGCCAGAGCGGATTCAGACCTGGATCGATGACCGTCCCGTGGTGGATCAAAATACGAAAGGCAAGAAGATTTCTATTCGTAATGAAGTGGATCTCTCCTGTCCGCTAGGTGTCTCGACCTGGGAAACGAAAGCCGCTTTGAGGAAGATCCAGATTCGCAAACTTCCCTAAGTGCTGATGGAAACCGGCTGACGATGATTCTTGATCCACAGACAGCTCAACCGTTGGATGAACACTACATGCAGTTAGCTCTGCAGCAGGCCGAATTGGCTGCTCGTGAGGAAGAGGTGCCGGTGGGAGCCGTGGTGGTTTGCGGGGAGCGCGTGATTGCTGCTGCCCATAACCAGCGTGAGCAGTTGCATGACCCAACGGCACATGCGGAGATGATTGCCATTACCCAGGCGGCTGAATCGCTCGGTGATTGGCGACTCGAGAAGTGTAGCATGTACGTGACCTTAGAGCCTTGCTCGATGTGTGCCGGCGCCATGCTGTTGGCCCGGCTGCCACGATTAGTCTACGGGGCGACGGACTCGAAAGCTGGTTTTGTCCACTCGCTTTACCATCTGCTTGATGATGATCGTCTGAATCACCAGGTAGAGGTTATCTCCGGCGTTTGCGCAGCAGCTTGCGGGAGTATCTTGACGGAGTTCTTCCAGTTGCAGCGTCGTTTGGGTAAGAAGTAGCGACCAGCTAGTTGCCCAGATCGGTGGTAGACAGCTGATAGCCCGGATTTGGCATGCTGGATTTGGCGTTGTCCGGTGTCAACAGCGACTGGTAGGCAATGTAGTCAACGTCGTCGGTGATAAAGGCCGTATGGCCGTCTGCAAAACCGACGGTTACGCCCCCCTTGTGGTTGCTGGAAGGTCGTGCTGCGTAGGGCATGAAAGCTCGTGGGCTGCGATCACGCAGGATGTCATTGGTTGCCTGGCCATTAAGCTGACACAGCTTGGCATTCAAGATGCCCAGCCTGTTACCGGCTGGCGGTTTGGGCCACCAGACCATGATGTTACTGTAGCAGGCCCGGTGGGTGCGATTCTTGAGGATCTGGTCATATTCCTTCACGGTTCTGGCCTGATAGAGATTGGGAGTTGACTGATGCCAAAACTCGGCTTGCAGGTTTTCACTAACAGTAATCGTGTGGGTTGCTCCATCCTCCAATTCGATGAGCCGTAAATGGACGGTGGGCCGTTGTAGTGTCTGGCCGTCGAAATAGACGAGATCTTGAAAAACACCATTGGCTTTGAGCAGCTTACGGTTGTTCAATGGTCGACCACAACCGGCATTGGCCACGTAAGAGGTTTCCGGTGCTGCGTCTAGCAGTTGCGTACCCTCCAGGGTGCGGTCACTGGGGCAGAGAAAACTCGGTATGGCGGGACTTAACTGGGCCGAGAATACCCTCTTTGGGTTCTCCCAGTATTTACTTGTTGGTTCATGGTCCATATAGGGAAGCAGCATGGTCATCCAACTGGCTGGCTTGTTGGCTCCGACAGGCCCCGTTTTCCCGACTGGTATATTCACACGGGCGGTCCACTCTCGCCAGCCAGGATAGCGCTCCCTCGACTCATGAAAGGTGTTGACGGCCAGGGCCAGTTGACGAATGCGGTTTCCACACTGACTGCGACGAGCAGTCTCACGCACCATGCTCACCGCTGGGAGCAACAAGCCCATCAAAATGCCGATAATCGTGATTACGACCAGCAGTTCGACCAGTGTAAAACCAGTTCGTCGTCGTGAACTCATGCAACCGCTCCTCTCACAGGAAAACTCCAGGGTATCTGTCCTACCCTGAAGAGAATATAAGATACCTCTATTCTCACAGATTACTATGAATTCGTCCACTATTGGTCTGCCAGTTGCCTTGCGAGGTTCGTAAGGAGCTGCTGCTGGGATCTGAGCACCGGGAAGATACTGGCATTTGAGAGAGAGGGGACTGGCCCAAAAACCGCTTGGCCATTAAAGTTCTAGGATGGTTTTTCACGCTTTCCCGTTGCCCAGAGGGACCAGATTGGCAGATATGGATCCGTTTGAATTCCCCCAGTTAAAATTAGATGGATCTCGCGACCAGTCCCCTTGCCGTAAGTCGACTGCTGGTGTTTTGGGAGTTGCGCTCGGCGCGTTTGGTCTCCATCGCTTCTACTTGGGTTATCGTTGGGTCCCGGTTCTCCAATTTACTTTGACGCTGTTGACCGCCGGTCTGGCTGGTCTCTGGGGGACTTGCGAAGGTTTAATGATTCTCACTGGCCGCTTTGGCCGTGACGCATACGGCAGGTCGCTGCGCAGCGCACGCCTGGCCTATGTGCCGGCTGGACGTCCCTGCGGGGCGGTGACTCAGTACCAGCATTCGCGCAGTTCTCCCTGGTTGCTAACCGTGATGATTTTCTTTTTTCCCCTTACCAACAGCGTGGTGGTGGCAGCCTTTTGGACACTGGCTGGCTGGTCATTGCCAGCGATGCTCGCTGACATACCGACCTTGATTCCTCCTCCGGGTGGAGAAAACTGGGTTGCGACGGATCAACCCGTGGCGCTGGTTGTGGAAGTCATCGCCCGCGATGAGGTTCAACAGCAGCCGACTTCCCAGGAGTCGCCCGTGTTGCTCGAATTGGTTCGTCCTGTCTGGCAGGAGGAAGTAGTCGTTCCCGTTACGGTGCCGATGGAGTTGGCCACTTCGGTGACTGCCCGCCTGCCCAGCCGTTTGGTAGCGTCCTGGAGGCGGCCTCCAGCTGAGGATCCGGTCACTGAATTGAGAATTGGGTCACAACCGGTGGAGCGCGCCGAGGTGCAAGAACCACGGGACGAGTTGCTGCTGCAGGTTCAGGAAACATCAACAGGCAAGGAAGTAGCACTCCAGAAGCGTTCTACGCAAACACCAACGGTGCCACAGGCTACGATTGCTCAACAGGTTCCTCAGCAGCCGGCTGCCGGTGGTTCGATTGTCACTCCGGGGGGCAACCAGGGCCAACGGTTGGATCGAGCGGGCCGTTTGCCCAGCCCAGCGGCTCGATTGC
>JAYGDG010000342.1:0-2706 GCA_046583015.1 Pirellulaceae bacterium
CATGCTGGTGGAACCAGTGGGGAAGCTCGTGCCTCCTGGAAACGCCATGCCTCTGCTTCAGCCAGCTACTATGCCGACACGAACTTCTCAAGACCGACCACTGCCGATGACCATTGGAACGTTTCCGGAAAAATCGAGATCCAAAATCCAACTGGCTCCCTGGGTGACGGAGGTTTTCTGGGGTTCTTCAACAGCGCAATGGATGGACCTGGTGGAGAAAGTCAAAACATAACAGTCGCTGGCTTCTCTTTTGATGAAGGCAACTGGTCATTAAGCCTCTGGCAAACACTTCTTGGATACCAGTCCGGCTTACAACGCCTCGACAGTCCGACCACTCCCATCACCGCAGATACAAGCCTGGATTTTTCATTCCATTACGATCCTCATGGTGGTGATCATGGGATGGGCCTGCTAACCGGCTCGCTGGGAGGCCAGGAACAACAAATCCACTTAACACCTGCAAATCGGGCCGCTCTGCAAGGAAGTACTTTCGACGCCTTCGGCCTCTACCGGCCAGCTGTCAACGATGGAAACTACGACCAGCCTGGTATCGACCTTTATGTCGATGAACTGGAGTACCAGTATTACTCAATGGTCGAAGTAGCGGCAAATGAAACCACTAGCGATATTGATCTTGGAAACCAAAAACTAAACCAGGGACCCCAATGGCACCTGCCCGGTGCCCAGGTCGCGGCGGAAGAAACGGAGTTCGTGATTCAAGGCTTGTCCGTGACGGATCCCGATGCCGCAGACAATCCAATCCATGTCATACTCTCGGTGGGGCATGGTACCCTTACGCTGTCGCAAACCACGGGACTCACCATACACAGTGGTGACGGCAACGCCGATCCGCAGATCACCATGACCGGTAGCCTGGCAATGGTCAATGCAGCCTTAAATGGGATGAAATATCGTGGTGAACAGAACTTCGTCGGCACCGAATCTCTCGCCCTCTATGCCAACGACCTCGGTAATGACGGTGACACTGGTCCGCTGACTGACACCAAGGTACTTCCGATCACGGTCACCAATGTCAATGATCCCCCGGTAGCCGTCGATGACGAGTACCAGGTGCAAGAAAACCAGCAACTGGACGTGGCCGCTCCCGGAGTTATCGCCAACGACCACGAGATTGAAGGCGATCCACTGCAAGTGATTATGATCAGTGAACCAGCACACGGGTCACTGATCCTCAACACAAACGGCTCCGTGACCTACATTCCAGACTTCAATTTCAACCAGACCGACAGTTTTACTTACCAGTTGAATGACGGAACCGATGTAAGCAATATCGCGACGGTTAAGGTAATGGTTAAAACTCAGTTCGTTTGGCACAATTCCGTCAATCCGTATGACGTCAATGGAGACGGAAGCGTAACACCCCAGGACGTCCTGCAGATTATCAACACGCTAAACCAGGATGGCTCACGCCTGCTGACCACCGATCGGCCACTGCCTTTGGTGTCACCGTTTTATGACGTTAATCGTGACGGTTTTGTCACGCCGAGTGATGTCTTGATCATCATTAATCATCTCAATGATGAAGCTCAAGCCGAGCAGGAAGCTGAACAGGGTGAGGGAGAAGGGACTTTCGCCGCAACTGACCACACGATCACTTCGACCATCAACACCATAGGTGCTTTACTGTTCGAACAACACCGTTCGAACAACCTCTCGACTCGCCAGGCGATGCCACGACAGCTTACAGAAAACATCGCCGGTGTAATTCTCCGGCCACTCAATGACAATGTTCCTTACTGGCAGCGTGTCGAAGACGCTTTTGAGACACGTAACCGGATTCATGATGACAGCGAAGTCGCCGAGGACGATCAAGACGACCTCCTGGCACCGGTCGACTGGTGGAATCTGGGCGATGATCAGCAGCTATCCTGAGAACACAGCTGGAAACCTGGCCGCAAACGATATTGTGCGTTCGCTATATTCGTTACAGTTTCCTGACAGTAGCCTTATTTCCCTCGGGCGGCGCCATTCACTCAACAAAGATGTAGCTCGGTTATTTGTACATCTTTTCCCTAAATGGTAGTCTGAACCAGGTACTCAAAAGCCTAGCTTTTTCTTCTCCGACTGACTTGTCATACCTGATTATTCGCCCTGGAAAAGACAGCAACCCATGAAGCGTTTCTCGCTAAGCAACAGGCCCTTGTGGCTGGAACAGTTGGAAGATCGCAGGCTGCTCCATCATGGTCCCACGGGAGGATTTGGTGTCATTGGCGACAGTCTCAGCGATGAATACCGGCACGAAACCTATTCCTATGCACGCAACTGGGTTGAGTTACTGGCAAGCGAATCGCATTTTGACCTGGGACGTCACGAGACTTCCTCTGGAAATCCTCTCCAGTGGGGAGAACCACGACGTGAGGGATATGAATACAACTGGGCTCGCTCGGGAGCTACCTCAGACAGCCTCTTAAAGACAGGCCAGCATACTGGACTGGCAAAACAAGTTCAGCAACGGCAAGTCCGGCACGCCATCCTGGCCATTGGCCAGAATGATTTTCATCCTGATCCTGAAGGTTACGCCGACGGCGACCAGGTCGCTTATGACAATATCTACCATGGAACCTGGTCTTCTCAGGACATCAGCAGTTACGTCACGACGGTCGCCACCAATATTCAAACCGCCATGACCACGTTGCTGGCCGATGGCGTGGACCTGGTGGTTTCTAACATTGCCGATTACGGATT
>JAYGDG010000350.1:0-2977 GCA_046583015.1 Pirellulaceae bacterium
GGGCATTGACGTTCAACGTCCTGCTGCAGTCTTGCGACTTCACTTTCCAAGGATTGCGCTTGGGTCGCCAGCGTGGCGACCCAGTGTCCATGTTCTCGTACAGCTTCAATCCGTGCAGCCTGCCGGGTCAGCCTCCGAGAAAGAGGTTGGGATTCCATTTGAACGGTCAAGTCCCGCCGCTGCTCCCGAATCGTCTCGATCCGCTCCCGCACACTACGGATGCCTTCGTTAAATTCGTCCAACTGACCCGTGGCGCCTGCCGGCAGTCCGGCAGCCGCTGACGAGACCTGCGGGCCTAGCTGTTCCAATTGCAGCGCCGCATCTTGCCTTTGCGTCCACTGTGGATAAATCTGCAGCGCGATCTCATACAACCGTTGTTGATCACGGAGTCTTTCCAGGTCCTGCTCTAAGACGGCGAGATCCTCTTGCGCACTCCGTTTACGGGCGGCCAGTCGACCCCAGTTGCGACCCTTTCGGATCAGGGCCTCCAGCTCTCCGGCCAATTGCTGCCGTCGCTTGCAGAGCAGCGGAAGTTCAGCGTCACCACTGCGATGCCCTATCAGACGTGACTTCTCATCCTCCAAAAACTGCATCACCTCTGCGAGGGAGACTCGATCTAACCCCGTCGTAAGATCGTAGAGGTGTTCAGCCGCCGCCGTGGCATCGAGCGATCCAAGCTCCTGCAATTCCTGCAAGCCAACCGTAAAGACGTTATTAAATATGTCTTCATCCACTCCTGCCAGACGTGCATCCAGCCATGCTTGGCCAGCCAAGTCCTTGGCAGCTCCCTCCACCTGTACCTCTTCGCTCCAAGCCCCGCGCGATCCTTGCTGCGCCAGTCGGCTCACCCGGCCACTCTCCTCATCCCCGTCGGCCAACGTCAGCCAACCACCATGCTCCGCCCCCTGGTGGATACCGAGGTAGCGCGTGCGGCCTGTACTGTAACCATACAGAACGCCACGCACGAATTGCATCAGCGTCGTTTTGCCCGCTTCATTCGGTCCGTAAATGACCGTTACATTCGCTGCCAAACGTCGGAACTCGAGGTCTCGACAAACTCCAAAGGCATTAACATGGAGGTCGGTGATATGCATCAACTGGCCTCCCTCAAGGCTTGACGTTGCTGCGCCTCTTGTTCCGGCAGAGATTCTTCAGCACCTAACAGGTTCAGTCCCAAACGGGCTACCAGTCGTAACAACGTTTCCCGATCTTGTTTCGTTTGGACCACCTGGGAACCGATGACATCATTGATCAACGGATACTGCGAAAGCTCTTCCCTCAAGACTGCCGGCCAGGCCTGTCCGTCACGCAGTTGCTGTACGATTTCAAAGAAGTCCCCGGCAATTGTCTCCTTTTCAAGAACCGGCTGGGGGAATTCCTCCGGATAAATGAACTCGACCCCCGTCACCCAGAGATCTGCCGACGAAGACTCGAAGCGCTGGCGAAGCATCGTCAAAACCTCATTCGCCACGGAAGGGCTCGTCCAGGAAACACGGTCCGTGCCACCGATCGCCCACTGGATCAATTGAGGCTGGTTCCGCTGCTGGGCCAACAGATCCTTCGTCAATTCCACGATATGTCGTTCCATCTTTCGTCGTGACGTCGACGCCGTAAGTCGAAACTCGAGGCGTCTCCATTGGACAGCATCACATTCAATAAACTGGGTTTCGATCCGAGACTCTCCGTCGATTTCCACCAGGGTGCATCCATGCGACCCGAACTCCGCTGGCGAGCGACCCTGAGGTGTCCCCGGATAGTGAACCAGCTTGCCGTCAAATTCTTCGCTGACGCTTTGGTGACGCCCTCCCAGCGCCCAATAGTTGACCGGCTTTTTAGCTAACTTGACCGGCTTCAAGTCACCATAGGCCACCCCAATCACGGGAGCCGCATGCGCTTCGCCCGACAGGCAGGCTGGGTCGATCGCGCCCCGACCCTGATAGCCCGTGACGTGGATTAAGGCCGCCACCTGACCACCCCGATAAAAGGGATGAGTTCTTACGTCGCGGGAAGCACTGCGGTAAACAGTTTCCGGCAAAGCAGCAGCCTTCGGCCACTGGTGAAAACGATCAATCCGACCGCCGGCCCAATAGACGGGTATCTGCGCCGCAGCTAACTGCTCTAACTGATCAATCAGGAAACAAAGACCCGCTGGCCCGGCTTCCTGCGGATGAAGAATGTCCCCCGACAAGACGACAAAATCCACCCGCTCCAGGCGGGCACTCTCAAAGACGCGCCGGGCAGCCGAAAATGGCGCCTCGATTAAACTCGACCGCAGCGAATCTGGAACCGAGCCCATTCCAGACATCGATTGCTCAAGATGCAAGTCCGCCGCATGAATAAACCGAATCGGTTCACCCGACATCATCACCTCCATGTGACCGTAAAACAGCACCGCGAAGGATTGACACTGCTAGCATTCTTAATGCCAAACCTACCTTCAGCGCAAGCGTTGGCCGAGTGTATCGAGATTCGCCCATCTTGGCTATGGCGATTCTTGCGGTTCTGCGGGACGCCGAAAACCGACCGCTCGTTGGGCCCGCTGGTGATTGGTCAGCTCGTATTTCGGCTCTGCCGCTAGCGACTCGCAAAAACGGACCAGGTCCACCAATTGTGGAGCCGTTAGCTGGCCACTGCTGGGCATCGAGGAACCGGGCATCCCCAGGACAATCCGGCGCGCGATGGCCAACGGGTCGATATTTCCTTTAAAGGGGTCGAATCTCAGATCGGTGGCCCAACTGGGGCGCCCCTTGTCGTCGACCAGATCCATTTTCCAGCTACCGTCTCCATTTTTGCCGTGGCAAGAATGGCAACTCTGTTTCAGATACACCTGCCTCCCCCGTTCGATGCTAGCGTCACTTGCTTCGCCAAACGGCGGCGGCTCCCAGGCTTCCCCGGCAACGGTGAGCGTTTGCACAATATTCTCGACGTTTGGCGGCTCAGCTAAGGCATCTCCTTCCTGGTTTGATTGCTGCAGACG
>JAYGDG010000368.1:0-7315 GCA_046583015.1 Pirellulaceae bacterium
AGAACTAGGGAAAATCGCCGTCGCGTTGCGAGCCGATTGGGATCAGACACGACAGCATCTTACCGAGTTTGCCGATGGAGAAGCGAATTGTGACAAAGACCAGCTGCGTATGGAGTGCAATCAGTTGGCGATGCGTGCCACCCAAGCTGCCCTGGCCGCAGCCAAGGGAACCGGTTACCTGATTGGGCATCCGGCCGGTCGCTGGTGTCGCGAAGCACTGTTTTTCCTCATTTGGAGTTGCCCACAGCCGGTGATGTCCGCGCACCTCTGCCAGTTGGCCGGACTTAGCGATTAAATCCACTGAATCCTTGAGATCATGAGCTACCTAATACCATGACAGAGAAACCGGAAGTCACCTGGCACGATTCAGTCGTGCCTCGAGAGGAGCGAGAACGGTTAACCGGTCACCACGGCTGCATCGTTTGGCTCACCGGCTTGAGTGGCAGCGGCAAAAGCACGATCGCTAATCTTGTCGATCAGAAACTTTCCGGCCGGGGACTACACAGTTTCCTGCTCGATGGTGACAACATTCGTCACGGGCTCAATGCAACTGCCGAGATGTTACGTGATACCGGTTCTGCCAACCCCGATCGATTTGGTTTAGGTTTTGCAGAAGAAGACCGGCAGGAAAACATTCGACGCGTCGGTGCCGTGGCCCAACTCTTCGCCTCAGCCGGCCTGCTGACGCTGGTCGCTTTTGTCAGCCCGTACCGTCGCGACCGGGACGCCGTCCGCAAGCTGGTTCAAGAGACCTTGCGCGAGGATGATTTCATCGAGGTTTTTGTCGATGCCCCGCTGGAGATCTGTGAGAAACGTGATCCGAAAGGACTCTATCAACGGGCCCGGGCGGGGCAACTGTCGGGAATGACAGGCATTGATGCACCTTACGAGCCACCGGAATCACCGGAGATCCACCTTGATGCCGGTAACACGTCTGCTGATCTGCTGGCTGATCAAGTGGTAGAAAGCCTGGTCCGGGCGGGAAAAATTCCCGCCAGCCAATAGCAGCCAGTCTCGACCGGTTCGCTGCCTCGTTTCTTGGCCCGTTGCTGCTGGCATTGCCCACGGGAACCGATGTTGACCGGACCAGCAGTGCTGGACTAAACTTCGCGACCTTTTGCTACCGGTCATTCTTAGTTCTTTAACTGCCAGGGTCGCGTCGCTGATGAGTGAAAGAATCCTGTTAGTCGGTGCTTCTTCAGCCATTGCACAAGAGCTGGCGAGAAAACTGTGTCAGCGTGGCTGTCACCTAATCCTGGCCGGACGCAATGCTGACGAATTGGAATCGATTGCCACGGACTTGCGTATTCGCTACCAGAGTACGGTTCATATCCAACCTTTTGATGCGCTGAACTTCGCAGAACATGCCAACTTTGTAGAGCGCTGCCTGGGCCTCTTTGAAGAACCCTTGAGCGGCGTGGTAGTCTGTTACGGTAGCATGCACGATCAGCAGCAGGCGCAAACGGACTGGAATCTCACTGACCAGATGATTCAAACCAACTTCACCTCAGTGGTTTCGCTGATGAACCTGCTGGCCGAGTATTTTGCTGAGCAGAAAGCTGGTTACCTGGCAGCGATTTCATCGGTGGCGGGAGACCGTGGCCGACAAAGTAACTACTTATACGGCTGCACTAAGGCCGCTTTGAGCGCTTACCTGCAGGGCCTGCGAAACCGGCTCTATCGCCTGGGTGTCCACGTCTTGACGATCAAGCCTGGCATCGTCGATACACCAATGACCGATGGGCTGGTAAATCCTGGCTCCTTTCTCGTCAGTTCACCACAACAAATTGGTCGAGACATTGACCGTGCCTTGCGGAAACAGAAAAATGTTCTCTACACGCCCTGGAAGTGGTGGTGGATCATGGGCATTATCCGCTGGCTTCCCGAACAGGTTTTCAAACGTTTGAAGCTATAGCTCTCCGCCCGGCTCTTCCTCTTCCTGCTCAGGGTCTTGCCTGATCAACTTTTTCAGCCGCTCTTCCAGGGCAGGCTGGCCACTGGTGATCTCCGGCTGGACGATCAACGCCCACAAGGGAATCTCTGCAAGCTGATCAAGTGAGATTTTGACAAGGTCTTTGTGGGTACAAACCACGCTATCAATCCCATCGAGATGTCCCAGCCAGCGGGTTAACGAGTCGATATCCTCTGGACCAAACGGATGGTGGTCGGGAAAGGCACGAAAATCAACCACCTCGCACTGACAACCTTCAAGTGTCTGGCGAAACGCTTGAGGATTACCCACACCACAAAAAGCCGCCACGGAACGACCGGCTAGATCGCCCAACGCCATCTCCTGCTGGGAAGCATTGAGCAGTTTCTGCGGTTGATAGGCAACTCGAAAACGCGGTACCTGGGGAGCATAAGTGGCCAATTGGCTCTCGAGTTCTTCAAGGGTGTCTTCTGGGACCAGGTTGACTCGGGTCAGGGCAATCATATCGGCTCGCCGCAAAGCAGCGATCGGCTCCCGCAATGTTCCTCGCGGCAGTAAGTGTCCATATCCAAATGGGTTGGTTGCATCGACCAGTACCAAATCCAAATCCCTGGCAATGCGACGATGCTGAAAGCCATCATCCAGCACGATGACTTGCGCTTTCAGTTCCTCAACCGCCCTGCGAGCCGCTTGAACCCGATTAGGATTCAGCAGGTGCGGCACGCCAGGAAGTCGCTGCTCCAACTCCAACGCTTCGTCATTGGGTTCGTGAGCGTTAGAACCGTAGCCGCGACTGATCAACGTGACACGCAGATCCTGTTGAGCCAGCCACTGGGCCAGCCAGAAAACCAGCGGCGTCTTACCCGTTCCACCAACGGTAATATTCCCCACGCTGATCACCGGCACCGAAACGGCATGGGACCTTGTTAGATGTCGGTCGAATAGCCAGTTACGACCGGCAATCACCGTCGCATAAGGAATCGTACCCAGTTGCAACAACGACCGTTGCACGGTCGCGATCCAGCCACGCCGACGGCCAGAAATCAAATCCAGGTAGCCTGCGGGATTGAGAATCGCTGGTCTCCTCAACGAGAACATTGGCTTAGACATTGAAGCGCATCGATCCCTTGCGCCAGTTCCATCTACAGATCAGGTCCCACGGTCCAAGGAACGAATTCCTCGTCACCAATACCATGGACTTCACTCTTGGTCTTCTTTCCACTAGCTACTGCCAGAATTTCCTCGAAAATCTCTTCGCCAACTTCCGTTACCGATTTGCCACTTAAGACCGTGCCTGCATTCACGTCCATATCATCTTCCAGGCGTTCGTAGGTCGGCGTATTGGACATGACTTTAATCGACGGTGTCGGTTTACAGCCGAAACAACTACCGCGACCGGTAGTAAAGACCACGACATTGGCTCCCCCAGCAACCATCCCCGTAACACTCGGCGGATCGAAGCCCGGCGTGTCCATGATCACAAAGCCCTTCTCCGTAACCGGTTCGGCATACTGGTAAAATTCTTGAAAGGTGGTCGAGCCGGCCTTGGCAACGGCCCCTAGCGACTTTTCTGCGATGGTAGTCAGACCTCCCAGCTTGTTACCAACGGTTGGATTACTGTCCAGAACCGTGTCGAAGATCTTGGCATACCATTTCCACCACTCGATTTGTTCCAGCAGTTTATCGGCCACCTCAACGGTCCGCGCACGCCGGGTCAAGAGGTGCTCAGCACCATAGATCTCCGTCGTTTCCGAGAGAATCGCGGTGCCGCCACAAGCAATAACTCGATCACTGGCGACCCCCAAAGCAGGGTTCGCAGTGATCCCTGAATAACCATCTGATCCACCACATTCGAGCCCGACGATAAGTTCGCTGGCAGGAATTGGCTCGCGCTGCGATTCATTTGCCCGGGGTAGCAATTCGGCCAGGGCACGAACTCCCGCTTCCACCGTCTTCACCGTCCCTCCCGTCTCCTGAATCGTGAAAACAGGTGGGCCCGTCTGCGGAGATCCAACCCCGTCAATCTGCACCAGCCGTTGTTCTTCCAGCAGGTAATCCATTGACGTTTGTTCACAACCCAAGCCAATCAACAGGTAAGCACCCACATTAGGATGACGTGCCATGCCTCCCATCACCCGGTTGAGCATGCGGTGCTTCAAACCACCAAATTCAATGCCACAACCAAAGCCGTGGGTCAGTGCCACAACCCCGTCAATGTTCGGATAATCCTGAAGAGCTGAGTCGTCGAAACGTTTAGCCACGTACTTACTGACCGAAGCCGAACAGTTGACTGTCGAAATCACCGCGATATAGTTGCGCGTGCCAGCCTTACCATTGGGGCGACGAAAGCCCATGAAGCTCCGATCGTCAATACTCGGTTGGGCATCTGGAATATCGGTCGCCTTTTCATATTCCTGACCAGGAACAGCGTTGACAAGGTTGTGAGTATGAACCCATTGCCCCGGACCAATACCATCGGTCGTAACGCCTATCACCTGGCCATATTTAAAGACCGAATCCTCGGCAGCGAGCGATTCCACCGCAAACTTGTGCCCCGTAGGAATGTCTTCTTGCAGGGTAATCTCCTGCGATGCTAAAGAAATCACTTCTCCCGCGTTGAGATTCCTGGCAGCAACGCCGATATTATCATCAGGATGAAGGTAGATCGCGTCGACTTGAGCAGGCTTAACCATATTCAATCACTTGTCCCGAAAAGGTCTATGCAGTAGCAGGTTACAGCTTATTGGCAGGTCCGCAAGGAGTCTTTGTCAGCGTCTCTATCAGAGTCACTTTCACTGCCGGATGATCCTCATAACCCATAACTGTAGTGGTTTTCACAGGCCTTTCGCAACTCCCGAGAAAAAACTACCCTGCTCGATCGAGAATGGGGAGCAAACAAGGCTTCAAAATCGTCTATAATTCGTTAATTAGGCAACCTCGAGAAGAGATACACTTCTATGTCCAGCAGTACACTTGAATCCCCGCCGGTTGCGGAGCAAGAGTCGGCCCGTGACAACGACCGGTTTATTCGCAACCAACTGAACCGGACCCGGTTCCAAGTGAAAGTCGTGGAACTGGTCGCCAGTGCCATGATCATCGGGACGGGACTGCTGATCGCACTGCTCTCGCTGGCCATCATCGACCATTGGATTCTTCCTCTCGGACCGGCGACTCGCTTCATCGCCTGGCTCGCAATTCTAGGTGGCTCGAGTTATGCGACGATCCGTCTGATTGGTCCCTTGCTCTTTCGTTCCATCAACCCGATTTATGCTGCTCGGTCAATTGAAGAACAAACCCCGTCACTTAAAAACAGCCTGATCAACTTTCTTTTGCTGCGGTCGCAAGCCCACACGCTGCAACGCGGAATGCTGACCGCCTTAAGCAACCAGGCGGCAACTGATTTAACATTGCCGCATGTTGAAACAGACGTTGACCGTTCCAAGCTGATCAAGTGCGGTTACATTTTCGCAGCACTCCTGGCCTGCTGTGCACTCTACAAAGTACTCTCACCGAAAGACCCCTTCCAGACGTTTCAGCGAGTTGCCATCCCCTGGGCAAATATCGATCAACCAACCCGAGTCCTTATCCGTGATGTGCAACCGGGTAATCTTGATGATGTCTACTATGGACAAACCATCACGGTTTCAGCAACCGTGCAGGGAACCAACGCCGATGAACCAGTGACCCTGGTTTACCAGTCACTCGACGGTCAAATCGTCGACCAGCGAATTCCCATGCAACAAGCGGAAGCCAGCCTTCACTACGAAGCCCATTTGCCAGGCAAGGAATCGGGAATTCAACAAGATCTTGAATACTACGTGGAAGCGGGCGATGCACGGACCCCCTCCTATCGCGTCGGCGTCGTACCCGCCCCCACCATCTGGATAACTCGCGTGCAATACGAGTATCCCGAGTATACGAAAATTCCTTCTCGTACCATCACACGCCAAGGTGATCTGGAGGCGATCGAAGGAACACGGGCAACACTTCATGTAGAAACCAATCAAGCAATCCAGCGAGCCACGGTCACCTTGGCGAGCGAACAAGATCCTGCTGCCCAACAACTGAGGATGACTGCCAAGAAGCAAACGGCCGAACTGCCCCTGCTGCTCGAGCTAAACGAAGATCGGACTGCCTCAAAGTACCCCATGTACCGGTTGAAATTCACCACACCCAAGGGTCTACAAAGCGAAAAACCTGTCATTCACCGGATTGAAGTAACACGCGATCTACCACCGGAAATTGAACTTCTGCAGCCAACACAACGACGACTGGAAGTTCCAGTCACGGGCCACCAACTCATTGAACTACGGGCTCTCGACCCCGATTTTGGCCTAAGCCGCCTGACCTTGCGGGCCGTGGTCGGAGAAAGCGATCTCTTCGATCGAACACTCCTGGAAGATACTGACGGACAAACCGGACAAGTCGTCCATCGATTTCTTTTCCAACCCGCAAAACTTAAGTTGAAACCCGGGGACGAAGTTTCCTTACGCGCAGCCGCCTGGGATAACCGTGTCTCCCCACAAGGTCTTTTCGATCCCAATATCACCCGCACTCCAATTTATACACTGGTCATCACGGCCGGTCCCGAAGGTAATCAACTGCCTGACGAACCACAAAATGGCAACAACGACCCAAATGTGGACTCGGAACAAACGGGCTCGAATGATACTGGTAAGCAACAACCGGGCGATGGAGGCCAGGGAGCAAACGGTAACAAGTCGGACAACGCCGGCCAAGACAACCAGGGATCCAAAGACGATCCTGGTGGCGGTAGCAACGCAGGAGGAGAAGGCTCAAAGGGAGACAACCCGGGAGAGGAAAACCAGCCCGGAAACCCGTCCAAGGGAAGTCCCGGAGAGAATGCAAACCCCAGTAACTCCGAAAACGCTGCCGGTAACCAGAGTGATTCGGCCAGTGGCGAAAACGGCACGGGAAAACCCGGTACACAGGACAATCCACAACCGGGAGACGGGCCGAACGCCGCACCGGCAGAAGGTGGAGATCCGCATGACGGAGACATCTTTGAGCGTGTACTGGATCGTATCAAACGAGAACGAGAAGCCCAAGAGAACGGGCCAGAGAAGGAACCTGGAAAGACAACCGACGGCAATGACAACCAGCAGAACAACAATCCGTCGCGAAGCGGAGACAAACCGGGTGACAAACCGGGTGACAAACCGGGTGACAAACCGGGTGACAAGCCGGGTGACAAGCCGGGTGACAAGCCGGGTGACAAGCCGGGGCAGACCGGTAATTCAAGCAGTAAATCGCCGCAGAACGATGAAGGTTCCGACGATGGCCAGGGGCCCGCTGGAGACAAGCCTCCAGTAGAAAGTACTGGAGAATCTCCCCCGCAGACCGGGAATCAAGGTCAACCTGATG